>JAQTRA010000008.1 GCA_028712045.1 Candidatus Omnitrophota bacterium
TGGAATACGAATTAGAACGCAAACATCAGCTTTTTGTACGCACGACCATTGCTTTGGCCGCGGCCATTGAAGCCAAGGATCATTATACCCATGGGCATACGACCCGGGTAACTAATTTCAGCCTGGAGATTGCTCAAAAAATAAATCAAAATTCCAAGAAAACATTCGATAATAAATTTTTGGAGAATTTACATATTGCCAGCCTTTTGCATGATATCGGAAAGATCGGCGTGCCGGAACATATTCTAAACAAGAGAAGCAGCTTAACGGTTGGCGAGAGAAACCGTATTAAAGAGCATCCGATGATCGGGGTAAATATTTTAAAACCGATTAAAGAGCTGGAGTCTTCAATGCTGGGTGTAAGGTATCATCATGAGCGTTTTGATGGTTTAGGTTATCCTGATGGCTTAAAAGGCGAACAAATCCCTTTATTAGCATCTATAATTTCTGTTGCGGATTCATTTGACGCGATGACTACGGATCGGCCGTACCGGCCGGCTTTAATCAGGGATGAAGCGATTAATGAAATCAGGAAATTAAGCGGCCAGCAATTTTGTCCCCGGGTAGCCGAAACTTTCTTAGAACTCTGCCAGGAAGGTAAAATTTAGCCCACCATGGCTGTCAAGCGCATAATCTTAATGTATATCTCAGAAGTCTCCGGGCATCGTAGTGCTACCCTGGCTATTGAGAAAGCAATTAAGGCGCTTTCGCCGCAAAGTGAAATTCTTAATATCAACGCTTTTAATTATACCAACCCTATCTCGGAAAAAGTTATTAACCGGATCTATATGGAGGTAATTAAGTATACTCCCGGACTTTGGGATTACCTTTACGACAATCCCAAGGTAGTTAAAAGCCTGGAAAAGATTAAGGCAAATATTCATAAATCAAATTCACCGAAATTAAAAAAACTTTTTGATAAATTTAATCCGGATCTGATAGTTTGTACCCAGGCTTATCCCTGTGGCATGGTGGCGGATTACAAAAAAACTTATAATGTAGATTTACCGCTGGTCGCCGTACTCACCGATTACATCCCGCATGCTTATTGGGTTTATGATACGGTTAATTATTATATCACTCCCTCCGAGGATGTGTCGTTACGTTTAGAAAAAAAAGGCGTGGCGGCGCATAAAATCAAGCCTTTGGGTATACCTTTTGATCATAAATTTAATCAAAAATTAAATAGTGAGGAGATTTATGCTAAATTAAAATTAAACCCGCAGAGGCCAGTGGTTTTAATTATGGGTGGCGGACAAGGCCTGGGCCCGGTTAAAACGATCATGAAATCATTAGAAAAAAGTAAGCATGATATTCAGGAATTGATTATTACCGGGACCAATAAGAAGCTCTACCGTTCTTTAAAACGCAAGATTAAGCATTATAAAAAAGATATCCGGATTTTTGGCTTTGTGCAAAATATTCATGAGTTAATGCATATTGCCAAGATTATTATCTCTAAACCCGGAGGCGTAACTACCGCAGAAGTATTAAGCATGAAGTTGCCCATGGTTATCGTAAAACCTATCCCCGGCCAGGAAATCAATAATACAAATTTTCTTACCGCTAAGGGTGCCGCGATTAAAGTAGATGAACCAAAACAGGTGTATCAAGTTATTGATGAATTATTAGAGGATAAAATAAAGCTAGGGGCACTTAAGCAGGCTGCCGGCCAAATTGCCAAGCCGGATGCCAGTATGGATATTGCTAAGCTTATTTTGGCTTTGCCTATCGGAAGGCAAACCATTGTTTTCTAACTTATAAGTTTATAGGCGTGATAAATTATTATATTTATCGAATTGGAAAATTTATCGCTTTAACTTTACCGTTAAAGTTAGTTTATGCTTTAGCGGTTTTTTTAGCTGACCTGCATTATTTTTTTGCTTTTCGCGACCGTCGTTTTGTAAACGAGAACCTTCGGGTAATTTTCCCTAAGAAATCCATCCAGGAAATACGGAAATTAAGCCGCCTGGTTTTTCGTAATTTTGCCAAATACCTGGGGGATTTTTTCCGTTTTGAGAAACTTGACCTTAAATATATAGAAAAAAAAATAAAATTAGAAAATTTACATAATTTTGATTCTGCTTTAGCTAAGGGCAAAGGGGTAGTTGTTTTGACCGCGCATTTAGGTAATTGGGAGTTAGGCGGGGTAGTCTTGGCGCTATTGGGTTATCCTTTCTGGGCCGTAGCTTTACCGCATAAAAGTAAAAAAGTTAATGCTTTTTTTGATGCGCAAAGAAATAGCAAAGGAGTTAAGGTCATTGCTATGGGTAAAGCTGTCCGCAGCTGTATCTCTGAAATCAGGAATAATCATATGGTGGCTTTAGTCGGGGACAGGGATTTTACTGAAAAAGGCATCGTGATAGACCTTTTCGGGTTACCTACGCATTTTCCGGAAGGCCCGGCAGCTTTGAGCCTTTTGACCGGCGCGCCGATTGTCCCGGGGTTTATGCTCAGGAATGCAGACGATAGTTTTACTTTAAGTATTGAGAAGCCGATTGAGTTTCAGCCCACCGGGGATAAAGCCAAGGATTTAAAAAGTTTAGTTACATTATGTAAAAATATCTTTGAAGACTATATCCGTAAGTACCCTGAGCAGTGGTATGTTTTTCGTAAATTCTGGATTTAATACCTATGCGTATTTGTGTAATCATTCCGACTTATAACGAATCAAAAACAATCATTGGATTAATTAAACAAGTTACTTCGCTTGGATTCGAGGTCATTGTAATTGATGACGGTTCAAGCGATAGTACAGCTGATCTGGCGCAAACTTCCGGTGTTACGGTTTTACGTAACCTTAAGAATCTGGGTAAAGGAGCTGCTCTGGTTAAAGGGTATAATTTTGCGATGGCCCAGGGATTTGATGCGGTAATTAGTATGGATGGTGACGGCCAGCATGAGCCTAATGATTTAATGGCTTTTGTGCAAAAGGCTGAATTTTCAGATTGCGGAGTGGTTATTGGTAACCGGATGACTACAATTAAGCAAATGCCGTTTTTGCGTATTTTAACCAATCGCTTTATGTCCTGGCTTATTTCTTTAATTACTGGCCAGTATATAGCTGATACACAATGCGGGTTTCGTTTGGTAAGAAGCGATGTTTTAAAAAAGATCATTTTATCCACGACTAAATATGAAACTGAGTCTGAAATCTTAATTCGCGCAGCCCGTTTAGGTTTTAAAATAGAATCAGTGCCGGTTAAGACAATTTACTCCGGCCAGAAGAGTCAGATTAATCCGTTTGTAGATACTTTAAGATTTATACGTTTTATATTTTCGGAATTTTTCGGAGGTTATCAGCGTGGTTGATATTCTATTACATTGGTTAAAAGATCTACCCAAAGATTATATTGTAATTATCGTCGCGGCTTTGCCTATTTCAGAACTCCGAGGGGCAATTCCTTTGGCTTTATCATTTGGAATGTCTTTGCCTAAAGCTTTCTGGCTGGCGGTATTGGGGAATTGCCTTATTGTAGCTCCGGCGCTTTTATTTTTTGAGCCAATTACGGGATTTCTAAGGAAATTTAAAATTTGGTCACGTTTTTTTGATTGGATTTTTGAGCGAACCAGAAAAAAATCGGATGCTATACAAAAATACGAGGCTTTGGGATTAATTATTTTTGTGGCTATACCGTTGCCGATGACTGGGGCCTGGAGCGGGGTAATTGCCGCGTCTTTATTTAAAATCCGTTTTCGCTACGCGTTTATTTCTATAGTTGCCGGTGTTATTTGCGCCGGGCTGATTGTTTCAGCTTTATGTGCGCTGGGTATTCTAAGCTGGAAGGCGGTAACTTAAATGATTCAAGTTTATACCGGTAATGGCAAAGGTAAAACTACCGCGGCACTTGGGCTGGCTTTAAGGGCAAGTGGTGCAGGTTTAAAGGTTTATATCGGCCAATTTGCCAAAGGTAAATGTTACAATGAAATTAAAGCTTTAAAGAAAATTAAAAATATCAAGATTGAACAGTTTGGCAGAAGCTGTTTTATAAAAAAAACACCTGAAAAAAAAGATTTTGAGTTAGCGCAGGCAGGGTTTAAAAGAATAAGTGAAATTATTACTAAAAAAGAATTTCAGGTAGTTATATTAGATGAAATTAATATCGCGGTTAAATTAAAATTAGTACCTTTGAGTGATTTGCTTAAGTTAATCAAGAGCGCGCCTAAGGGGATAGAATTGGTGCTTACCGGAAGATACGCTCATTCTGAGGTAATAAGGTTGGCAGACCTGGTCAGCGAGATAAAAGAGATCAAACATTATTATCAAAAAGGGTTGAAGGCGCGTCAGGGCATTGAGTTTTAAACTTTTTCTTGACAGTTTAGCCAATTTGCATTAACATTACAAATAACAAAAGGAGGCATCAAGATGTTAGCCATAAGTTTAATTATAATCGGAATATTGTTAAGGTTTATCCCGCATACTGCTAATTTTACGCCGGTGGCAGCGATTGCGTTATTTGCCGGAGTATATTTAAATAAAAAGCAGGCTTTGATTGTCCCGCTTTTGCTTATGATTATAAGCGATATATTCTTAGGCATGCACAATGTGGTTTTGTTTACCTGGGGAAGTTTTGCTTTAGTCACGCTTTTAGGTTTTTGGGCCAAGCAGCATAAAACATTCCTGGGGATTGTTTCTTCTTCAGTTGCGGCGTCGCTTTTGTTTTATCTGGTTACTAATTTTGGTGTTTGGGCTATGGGTTGGTATCCGCAGACTGCTAAAGGATTGCTGGATTGCTATATCTTAGGATTGCCATTTTTGCGTACATTCTCAGTGGCTACGCTTGTATACACGGTAGTTTTCTTTGGAGTTTATGAATTTATCGCATCGAGAGTGCGTAATTCAAAGTTAGCAAAAGTTCTTTTATAAAGTAAAGTTACAAGGTTAACGTTGCTGATCCAGGGAAGGCCGTGTAAATCGGTCGCAGTTCCCGCTGCTGTAAAAGAGGTCGAAATTCTCTAAGTTTTTGCCACTGGTTTAACCAAAGCCGGGAAGGCAGGAGAAAAGTAGGTTATACTCTTAAGTCAGAAGACCTGATCAGAAACATTCGTCCAACAATTTCTTTTAAACCCGCGGACAGGTTTAAAAGGGTTAGAAACAGGGATAACCCTTAATGCTTTTAGTTAGAGCGTTAAGGGTTTTTTTGTTTTTTGCAGGTCCGGGAAAATGGAGAAAAGATGCACAAGGTTAAATTAGTTGTACAGTTTTTAGTTATGGTGGCAATGCTTTTATCTAGTAGATTTTTTGTTTTCGCAGAAGACATAGAATGGGATAAGATTGTTGTTACTCCTACACGTTCGGAAGGGAGTATTAATGGAACAACTAGTACAGTTACTGTGTTTAACGAAAAAGCTATTGAAGAAGGTGGTACCCAGGGAGAAAGCATAAAAGATCTTATTGTAGATTCACCGGGTGTGGATATTGTGCAGTCTGGTTCTTTTGGCGGCCCGGTTTCTATATTTACAAGAGGGACAAACGCAGGCCAAACTCAAATAATGATTGATGGCGTAAGGGTATATGATCCTATTGCAACTAATGGAGCTTTTGATTTAGCCCATCTTACTTTGGATAACCTGGGGCGCATTGAGATGGTGAGTGGACCACAGAGTGTTCTTTACGGTTCTGATGCAATGGGTGGGGTAATAAACATCATAACTAAAAAAGGTTTAGGTAAACCAAAAATTTCATTTTTAAGTAGTGGGGGAACCTATGGATCTTATAGGGAAGCGCTTGAATCTAGCGGAAAAATTAATGATTTTTCATATTCTTTTGGTGTCTCGCGTTTTGATACCCAAGGGTTTTCAAAACTAGAAAAATTTTCGGGGAGAGATCCCTATGGAAATACTAGCATATCGGTTAGGACGGATTATGATATTAATGCTCAGAATACTGTAGGATTAATTGGCCGTTTTACTGATGCCAAATTTCATTATGATAGTGTATATAAATCAAGCCATGATCCTAATCTAATCGGTAAAGAGAAACAGATTTTTATGAGTAATTATATTGAAAGTAAGCTTAATGATTACTGGAGTCAGAAATTACAGTTGTCCTATATGGGTAACTTTAGACGCGATGCAGATGATAATGATCCAAATAGTCCAAATGATTATTTAAGAGATTGGTATAAGGGAGAGAATTATCAGGCAGATTGGCAGCATACTATAAAGGCGGCTAAATTTGATTCAATTGTAGCTGGTTTTGATTACCAGAGAGAAAGTGGTTCTTCTTATTATTATCAAGAAGGTTCAGGATGGTCATCTGAAAGTGTTCTCCCGGAGAAAACAACCAATACCAAGGGGTATTATCTTCAGAATCTCATGAACATTGATGATGTTTTGAATTTCAATGCAGGGATTAGATTTGATGATCATTCTAATTTTGGGCTACATAAAACTTATAAGATCGATTCAAGTTATCTTTTTAAAACAGGAACAAAGATAAAAGGAGGATGGGGAACAGCTTTTAAGGCTCCAACTATTTATCAATTATATGCTCCTTCAACTTATGATTTTGGTGGTGGCAATCCTAATCTTGTGCCTGAAAAAAGTACAAATTATGAAATCGGAGTAGAACAAAGTGTTTTCGATGACGCGATTAACTTTGGTGTTACATATTTTCATATAGATACTAGTAATCTTATTGATGCTGTGTACCATCCGGATACATGGGTTACTGATCAATATACTAATGTTGGTAAAGCAAGAGTTTTTGGCTATGAAAGCATATTATCAGTTAAGCCAATTAAAGAATTTAAATTCGAAATGGGTTATACATGGCAAAAAACAGAAAATATGGATACAGGAGATGAGCTGTTGCGAAGGCCTAAGAATAAGTGTTTCTTTAAAATTCAGTATATCCCTATTGATAAATTTGAATTAGGCTTAAAATTTAACTATGTCGGAAAAAGACAAGATTCAGGCAATGTGATGCTTAAAGCTTATACTAAAGTGGGCTTGGACGCAAACTATAAACTAAATACTAATACTAAAATATTTGTATCTGTGGATAATATTTTTCATGAATCATATGAAGAAATAAAGGGATATAATGAGCCGGGGAGAACATTTTCTGGGGGCGTCAAGTTTACTTTTTAATCTTGGAAAAAAGGACGTCCCCTTGCAAGATAAGTTGCTTCATGTTAAAATGAACCATGGTTTCAGATCGTCTTTTACGAGTTACTCTCGCGGTTTCGCTTTTTGCCCATGGGGCTATTCTTTTGCAAAGCCCGCATCTTAATCCCTTTTCACCTCCACCTAAAGAACAGACAATCAAGGTGCGTTATCTTAAAAAGGAAGGGCTGGTGTCTAAAATGCCTAAGCAGCTGGCTGATTCTGGTTTGGGCAAAACGTTTTCTAAAGCTACACCTTTTCTAAAACTTGATGCTAAAATTAGCGGGGGGAATAGAATTCCTCCGCCTTATATTGAGCAGGAGAATGTTTCAGTTAAAGAAAAAACTTCCCAGGCCAGGTTGGGGAATAATACTTTACCACCGCCTAGCCAAAGCCGCAAATCAGCAAATTTTGTCAAACCTGCCTTTACTAACCCTGATTTTACAACGATAAAAAAAAAGATTACTTTGCCGGCGATAGAGATGGCTAAGATTGATAACCCGAGTTATATCAGCTATTATCAGATTGTCCGAGAGAAAATCCGCCGCAGCGCCTATCAAAACTATACGCATAGCCAGACCGGAGAGGTTTATATTTCATTTATTATTTCTAATGATGGCTTAATTAAAGGTGTGCGCCTGGTTGAAGAGAAGTCATCGGCCAATGAATACCTAAGAGGTATTGCTTTGCGCAGCGTTAATGATGCCTCACCGTTTCCTAACTTTCCCAAAGAGCTGGATTACCCGCAGCTTTCTTTTAATATTATTATTTCCTTTGAAATAGAATAAATAGATCCGGCCCCAATTATTGACACTTGCCTAAAAGAGTGGTATATTAAAGTTTCAAATTAAAGTGAAAGGAGATGATTATATTGTCACAAGTTGAAGTCAAAAAAGACGAGTCTTTTGAATCTGCTTTGCGCCGTTTTAAGAGAAAGATTGAGCAGGAAGGTATCTTGCGGGAAGTGCGCGATCGCAAGCATTATGAAAAACCCAGCGAACGTAAAAGAAAGAAAGCCAAAACTAGAAGATAATTATGGCTGTAGCAATCTCTACTTCTTGGAACGCTTATCGTTTTAATGATGGTCAGAAGTTGCTCTTTGAAATAAGCCAACTTGGTTTTAAAGCTATCGAATTGAGCTTTAATTTAACCTCAGAGATGGTTGGCCAGATTGCTGCTGCGGCCGATAAATCAGGTATCCAGATCACCAGCCTGCATAATTATTGTCCGATACCGGAGGGGCTTAGCCGCGAAACCGCTTTGCCGGATTGTTATTCCTTAGCTTCTTTGGATGAAGCCCAGCGAGGTTTAGCACTCAAATTTTCTAAGCGCAGTATTGATACGGCCAGCTCACTAAATGCAAAAGCAGTGGTTTTGCATTTAGGCCGAGTCCAGATGCCTGACTATACCCGCCAACTGATCAACCTTTATAACCAAGGTTTAAAGGATCAAGCTGAGTTTTTAGAATTAAAAAACAAAATGCTTTGCCAGAGGCAGGCAGAATCTGCTAAATACCTTGATCAGGCTCTAAAAAGCCTGGATGCACTAAATGCTTACGCAAAATTAAAAGGCGTGCTTTTAGGAGTAGAAACCCGTTTTTATCATCGGGAAATTCCCGATCTAATTGAAATCGGAATTATCCTGAAAAAGTTTAACAATTCCCAAATTTATTACTGGCATGATACGGGCCATGCTCAATTAATGGAAAATTTAGGATTTGTAAAACATCAGGATTTCCTAGAGCAGTACTTTAGCCGCCTGATCGGTATCCATCTGCATGATATCCTGGGTTGCCAGGATCACCGCGCACCTTTAGAAGGAAAAATAGATTTTGCGATGCTTAAGCCGTATTTAAAAAAGGATTCTTTAAAAATAATTGAGGCGCATTATCCGGCTACCGCCGAAGCATTAATTAAAAGCTATAAATTTATATCTCAACTTTTCGATGAAGCAATCTGATATTCGTAAACCTTGCGTAGCTGGCCAGTTTTATCCTGGAACTTCTGAAGAGCTTAATGAAATTATTGCTTCTTTTGTAGATAAGGCTACATTAAAGCAGGAGGTAATCGGCTGCATTTTACCGCATGCAGGTTATATTTATTCTGGCCGGGTAGCGGCTCAGACTTTAGCCACGGTAAAGATTAAAGATACTATTGTTCTTTTAGGCCCGAATCATACTGGCCAGGGGGAAACTTTTAGCCTTTGCTGCCAGGGATATTGGCAGACCCCTTTGGGTAATGTAGGCCTGGATAAAGGCCTGGCAAGTTTATTTTTAAGTAAATCTAAATATTTAAAAGATGATTGCTTGGCACACCTGGATGAACATTCTTTAGAAGTACAGTTGCCTTTACTGCAGTATTTTAAAAAAGATTTTAAAATTGTGCCCATAGCAATTAAAAGCCAGGATTTAAGCCAGTTGCAGGGTTTAGCTCAAGAGTTGGCTAATGTAATTCAAGAAAATAATCTTGGCGATTCGGTTATGTTGATTGCTAGTTCGGATATGACGCATTATGAGCCGCAAAAAATCGCCCAGAAAAATGATGGGTTAGCAATAAAAGAGATTATTGCTTTAAATGAAAATAAGCTTCAAGAGGTAATAAGTGAGTTTTCTATTTCGATGTGCGGCTTTGCTCCGGTTGCGGTTTTAATTAAAGCAGCAAAGTTATTGGGCTCTCAAAAGGGCAGGTTAATAAAATATCAAACCAGCGGCGATGCGACTCAGGATTTGAGCAGTGTTGTTGGCTACGCCGGAATCACAATTTATTAAGCCATGGATGAGATCAAGAAAAAGGTTGATGAGAGCTGGAAGCAAAATGTAGAAAAGGAAAAAGCTCAAGCAGCAGAATCAAAAGATAAGTCAGAGGACAATGGTTTGCCTTCCGATAGGCAAAGCCATAAGGGCCAGTTTGTCCCTCCGGCTGCGGATTTTAAATTTTTTATTACTACGCTTACTTTGCAGGCATCGATTGCCCTAGGCCATATGGCTAATCCGAGCAATGAAAAGATTGAAGAGGACCTGACTCAGGCAAAATTTCTTATTGATACTTTAGGGATGTTACAGGAAAAAACTAAAAATAATCTGACTGCCGATGAAACTGAGCTCCTGGAGAATCTGCTTTATGAATTAAGAACAGCTTATTTGGCAAAAAACAAGGGAGAGGTAAAATGATCGATAAAGAGCTGTTGGATATCTTAGCCTGCCCGGCTTGCAAAGGCGATGTGGAGCTTAAAGGCAATTTGATTGTTTGCAAAAAATGCGCCAAGAAATATCCGGTGCGTGACGGTATCCCGGTAATGTTAATTGATGAGGCGCAATGTTAAAAATACTGGTTATTCACGGGCCGAATTTAAATCTCCTGGGAAAGCGGGAGCCGGGAATCTATGGCGTGGTGACTTTAGCTAAGATCAACCAGATGCTTAAAAGCCAGGCTAAGAAGGATAAGGTTACTTTAGCGATTAAGCAATCTAATCATGAAGGCCAGATTGTCGATTTTATTCAGGAAGCTAAACAAAATAAATTTCAGGGTATTTTAATCAACCCGGCAGCTTACACGCATACGAGTGTGGCAGTCCGTGATGCCGTAGCCGCCTGCGGTTTGCCGGTAGTGGAAGTGCACCTTTCAAACATTTATTCCCGCGAAGAGTTTAGGCATAAATCATTGATCAGCCCGGTGGCCCAAGGCACGATCTTAGGTTTTGGCGCGCAAAGTTATCTGCTTGGCCTGGCGGCTATTTGCGATTTAATCGAATCAAAATGAACTCCCGCCTAAAGAGCATATATTCCCAGCTAAAACAAAGAGGGCTGGATGCTTTGTTGGTATCCTTGCCGGCAAATGTCTCCTATCTGGTTAAATCCCTGAGCCGGGATTCTTACCTGCTTATCTCTGAAAAAGAAAATATTTATTTTACGGATTCGCGTTATGTGGAAGAAGCCGGGGCTTTTCTTAAGGATGATATTCAGCTTAAGGAATGCAATGGTTCTGTATTTAAACATATTGCCCAGGCGGTTATTGATCAGGGTTTTAAAAAGCTGGGTATCGAAGAAAGGTATTTACCGTTTGCGGAATTCAATAAGATTAAAGAGTACGCTAAAGGGAATTTTGATTTAATTCCGACCCATAGCATTGTTGAAGATAAAAGGCAGGTCAAGGATGCTGGTGAATTAGATAGAATTAGAAAGGCAACTTGGATTACCGCTTTAACTTTAAAACATATCGAGGAATTTCTTGTTCCGGGGATTAAAGAGATAGAGATAGTTGCCGAAATTGAGCGTTTTATCCGTTATCAAGGTGCCTACAGCGGGGCTTTTGATATCATTGTGGCTTCCGGGCCTAACTCTAGCCAGCCGCATCATCTATCCGGAGAGAGAAAACTGCAAAATCATGAACCAGTACTTATTGATTTGGGGGTTGATTACCAGGGATACAAATCTGACTTGACAAGGGTTTTCTTTTTGGGTAAAATAAAAGTTCTCATGCGCAAGGTTTACGAGATTGTGGTTAAAGCGCAGGAGCAGGCAATAAAAGTAATCCGGCCTGGCGCAGAAATGGCTGAAATTGATAGGGTTGCACGGGAATACATCGCTTCTAAAGGGTACGCTAAACATTTTACCCATAACTTAGGGCATGGTTTTGGCCTGGAAGTCCATGAAGACCCGCGCATCAGCCGCAATGAAGCTAGTTGCCTTAAGCCGGGAATGACTTTTACCGTTGAACCGGGGATTTATCTACCCAATAAATTTGGTATAAGAATCGAAGATATGATTTTAGTAACAAGAAAGGGATGCGAGGTGCTTAGTGGGTTTATCCATAAATGAAATTAAATCCGGAGTAACTATCTTCCTTGAAGGTAATGTTTATGTTTGCGTTGACGCTCAGCATGTTAAGCCTGGCAAGGGCGCTGCGTTTGTCCGGGCCAGGTTACGGGATATGAAATCAAACAATATCCAGGAAAAAACATTCCGGGGAGACGATAAGATCGAGCAGGCTTTTGTTGAAGAGCGTAAGCTGCAATATCAATATACCAGTGGCGGAGTTTACCACTTTATGGATACTGAAAATTTTGAAGAGATTGCTGTTTCTGCCGAAAGTGTCGGAGATAAGGCAAAATTGTTAAAAGACAACCTTGAGATTCAAGGTTATTTTTTTAAGGGAGATACTTTGTCTATCGCTTTACCTAATTTTATTGAATTTAACATTGTGGAAACTGAGCCGGGGTTTAAAGGTGATTCATCTAAGAGTGGTAATAAGCCCGCGATTGTTGATACCGGGGCAACGATATTAGTTCCGCTTTTTATCAATGTGGGTGATAAAATCAAAGTAGATACGCGTACGGGTGGTACTTACGTGGAAAGAATCAACTAGAAGGAGTCCAGGTATGAATATAAAAGAGATTAAAGAAATGATTAACCTGATGAATGAAAACGGCTTAGTTGAGCTTGAGGTAGAGAAAGAAGATATGCGTGTCCGCCTTAAGAAAACATCTTCCGGCCTTGAGGGGATGAATGGGCCAATCGTTATAGAAAGACAGCCAGCTGCCCCAGCTGTAGCCAGTGCCATAGCTGCGGCGGCAATTGAAGCCAAAAGCGCAATTAAAACCGTAGAGATAAAAGCTCCCATGGTTGGTACGTTTTACCGCGCGCCTAATCCGGAAGCTCCGGCTTATGTTGAAGTCGGCCAGACCATTGAACCGGGCCAGGTAATTTGCATAATTGAAGCCATGAAGTTGATGAATGAAATAAAATCAGAGATTAGGGGTAAGATTCTTGAGATACTAGTTGATAACGCTGAGCCGGTTGAATTTGGCCAGCCTTTATTCCTGATTGAACCGCTTTAAATAAATGTTCTCTAAAATACTAATTGCCAATCGAGGCGAAATCGCCTTAAGAATAATCCGCGCTTGTCATGAATTAGGCATCCGTACTGTGGCTGTCTATTCTCAAGCCGACCGCAATAGCCTGCATGTGCGTTTTGCTGATGAAGCAATCTGCATTGGCCAGGCATCCAGCGCGAATAGCTATTTAAATATCCCCGCGATTATCAGTGCCGCAGAAATTACCGACGTGGAAGCCATACACCCCGGTTACGGATTTTTAGCTGAAAACGCGCATTTTGCCGAAATCTGTGAATCCTGTAAAATTACTTTTATCGGCCCGACCCCGGAGAATATCCGCTTGATGGGCGATAAAATGGCTGCGCGTACAACTATGCAAAAAGCCGGCCTGCCGATTGTTCCGGGCAGCCGCACTACAATTAAAAATAAAGAAGAGGCCCTAAAAACAGCTAAAGCAATTGGCTATCCGGTAATTATTAAAGCCGCTGCCGGCGGTGGTGGGAAAGGAATGCGCATCTGCCACAATGACCTTACTTTAGTTTCCAGTTTATTGACTGCTCAGAGTGAAGCCGAAGCGAATTTCGGCAATTCCAGCGTTTACATTGAAAGGTATATTGAGAAACCGCGCCATATCGAAGTACAAATTATCGGTGACCGCCAGGGGCATATCCTGCAACTTGGGGAAAGAGACTGCAGCATTCAAAGAAGGCATCAGAAATTATTAGAAGAAGCGCCTTCTTCGGTGGTGGACAGTAAAATGCGCAAGAAATTAGGCGAATTGGTCTTAAGGGGGATGAAATCTATCGGTTATGTTAGTTGCGGTACAATTGAATTTTTGCTTGATGAGAAAACGAATAATTTTTACTTCATGGAGATGAATACGCGTATACAGGTGGAGCATCCGGTTACTGAAATGGTCACCGGCATTGACTTGATTAAGGAACAGCTTCGCGTAGCTAGTGGCGAGAAGCTTAAAATTCAGCAGGATGATATTCAAATTAAGGGCGCGGCAATTGAATGCCGGATTAATGCTGAGGATCCGGATAATAATTTTATGCCCTCTCCCGGTAAAATCGAAACATTGATCCTCCCCGGCGGGCCGAATGTCCGCGTAGATACGCATATTTACGCCGGATACGAAGTTCCTCCTTATTATGATTCTTTAGTGGCTAAGCTTATTGTGCATGGAGCTAATCGCCAGGAAGCGATTAAAACTATGCGCCGGGCATTAAGCGAATTTCATATTGCCCCGATTAAAACCACCATACCTTTTCATCTTAAATTAATGGATAATGCTTTGTTTAAGAAGGGTGATATATCCACGCATTTTGTGCAGGATCTTTTGAGTAATGAAGGCAAAGGAGAATAGATGAACCGCGATGAATCTAGAAATGATTTAGGGGTAGTTAGAATCCATAAAAATGTAATTGCTTCCATTTCTTCTATAGCGGCCACTGAGATTGAAGGGGTAAAAAAAGTAGGCAAAGATATCAAAAGCGGGATAATGGAACTATTAGGCCAAAAATCTTTTTCGGCGATTAAAGTTGATATTTCGAAAAATGAAGAAGTAAAAGTTGAGGTTCCGCTAATTATTAAGTATGGTTATAATATCCCGGATGTGGCCAGTAAAGTCCAGGAGAATGTGCGCCAGGCTTTAGAAAAAATGAGTAATCTTTCCATCAGGGATATTAATATTTCTGTGCAAGGTATCGAAAGGGGGTAGGCAATGAAGTTCTTAACGGTTCTGGGAATTTTATTTTATGCTGCGATAATTATTATGATCGGTTTAGCTTTAATTGTATTTTCGTTGAATTTATTATTGCCTTTAGATATAAACAATTTGCTTGTTTATGCTCAAAGCAGCCATAACTCCCGGATAATTATTGGTTTAACCGGATTGCTTTTAATTTTAGTCAGTTTTTCTTTTGCCCAGATTATTTTAGGCAGGTTCCAGAGGGAAAAAACAATTGCTTTTTCTACGGCCAGCGGGCAGGTCACTATTTCACTTTCGGCGGTAGAAGATTTAATCCGTAGGTTAGCCGGGATTATTCCGGAGATTAAAGAGCTGCGGCCTAATGTCGTGGCCAATAAAAAAGGAATTATTGTAGATATGCGGGTTATTTTACGCTCGGAAGGGAATATCCCGGAACTTACTTCGCGGCTGCAGGATATCACTAAGTCTAAAATTCAGGAAGTTTTGGGGCTGGAGGAGCAGATCATTATCAGGATTCACGTGGCTAAGATTGCCCACGATGATAAAGATAATCGCCGCAGAAGGGATTTTGAAAAAGAAGATAAACCAACAATACCGTTTAGTGGTTACGGTCGCGCTTAACAAGATAAGAAAGGAAAAAAGCAATGGCAAGGATTGGTATTTTAACAGGTGGTGGTGATTGTCCAGGTTTGAATCCGGTTATCCGGGCAGTAGTGCGCAAGGCTTTGATCGAAGGATACGAAATTGTCGGGATTAAGAACGGTTGGAAAGGCTTGGTTGAGAATGATACCATGCTGCTGGATTTGAATGCGGTTTCCGGGATATTACCGAAAGGTGGGACGATACTAGGTACTAGCCGGACTAATCCATATAAAAAAGAAGGCGAAGTACAGAAAGTTAAAGATAATTTTAAGAAAATGGGTTTAGATGCCCTGATTGCTGTGGGAGGCGAAGATACTTTAGGGGTTGCTTCTAAATTAACCAAGGATGGATTAGCACATATTGTCGGGGTTCCTAAAACTATTGATAATGATTTATCGGCTACGGATTATACTTTTGGTTTTGATACAGCTTTAAATGTGGCTACCGAGTGTATTGATCGTCTGCATACTACCGCGGAAAGCCACCACCGCGTGATGGTTGCGGAAGTTATGGGGCGCCACGCAGGCTGGATTGCTCTGGAGGCGGGTATTGCCGGCGGAGCAGATATGATTTTAATTCCGGAGATTCCGATTGATTTAGATGAAGTTTGCAATGTAATTAAAAAAAGGCATAGCCGGGGTAAAACTTTCAGCATTATTGTAGTTGCTGAGGGCGCTCAATTCAAGGATGGCGCGATGGTCACCCAAGAACAAAAGCTTGATGCTTTTGGCCATGTTCGGTTAGGCGGTATCGGAGAAAATTTAGCCGAGCAAATAGAAAAAAGAACCGGTTACGAAACCCGGGTCAGTGTTTTAGGCCATATTCAAAGAGGCGGTTCTCCGACTGCATTTGACCGTGTCCTGGGAACGCGTTTCGGGGTAAAAGCCGTAGAGCTGATTAAAAATAAAAAGTTCGGCAGGATGGTTGCTTTGTCAGGGATTAAGATTATTGATGTTGCTTTAGAAGATGCCGTGAAATCTTTAAAAACCGTTGACATGGAGCTCTATGATATTGCCAAGGTATTTTTTGGTTAATCTAGAGAGCGAAAAATGCGCGAAAGAATTAAAGATATACTTTTAGAAAGTATCCAGGTTAAAGAAGAGATTTTACGCAGCCAGGTTGGCCAAATCCTCGAAATTGCCCAGCTGATGATTGACTGCCTTAAAAAAGATGGCAAAGTTATTGTTTTTGGTAATGGCGGTTCAGCTAGCGATAGCCAGCATATCGCCGCAGAGCTGGTTGGCCGGTTTAAAAAAGACCGCTCGGCTTTAGCCGGTATCGCTTTAACTACGAACACCTCAGTGATTACTTCCCTGGCTAATGATTACGGATATGATGTTGTTTTTTCCCGTCAGGTAGAAGCTTTGGGAAAGAAAAACGATGTAGTAGTCGGTATCTCTACCAGTGGTAAAGCTAAGAGTGTAGCTTTAGGGCTTAAGCAAGCAAAAAAAATGGGTATTAAAACCGTAGCTTTAAGCGGAGGAGACGGCGGAGATATCGTAAAATTAGCCGATGTATCCTTACTTGTCCCTTCACATGTAACCGCCAGAATTCAGGAAGCACACATTACTGTTGCTCATATAATATGCGAAATGATCGAACAGGAACTTTGTTCCGAACAAAAATAACCAGCGTTACTTCTCTTAAACTTAAGATTAAACGCCTTAAGCAAGAGGGTAAAAAAATAGTTTTTACTAATGGTTGTTTTGATATCCTGCATTTCGGCCATGTTAAGTATCTTGCGGATGCTAAAGCACGTGGCGATTATTTAGTGGTGGCTGTTAATAGCGACGCGTCTATCCGTGAGATCAAAGGAAATAACCGGCCGATTATCAGCCAGTTTGACCGCCTAAGGACAGTAGCCGCTTTAGCCAGCGTAGATTTTGTAGTTTTATTTACCGAAAAAGACCCGTTTAAAGTTATCCAGGCGCTTAAACCGGATATTTTGATCAAAGGCTCAGACTGGAATAAAAAGGATATAGTGGGAGCAGATTTTGTAGAAAGTTACGGAGGCAAGGTTCTTACGGTGAACTTGGTTAAGCAACGCTCAACTAGCGCATTGATCAGGAAAATTGTTAAAAAATTCTCGAAATAATAATCTGAATCGGATAATTGATGCTAATCTTAACCGGGTTAAAGAAGGATTTCGCGTCTGCGAAGAGATAACCCGGTTTATTCTTGATGACCATAAATTTACAGCAGCACTTAAAAAATACCGGCATGAGATTGATGGTATTGCCAAAAGTATTTTTCCTACGCACGCGTTACTTAAAGAACGGCAAGTAATTAGCGACGTGGGAAGAAAAAACTCATCGGCTGAGTTAAAAAGGGCTGATTTAAAAGATATTTTCCGGGCAAATATTCAAAGAGTCAAAGAATCTTTGCGTGTGCTGGAGGAGTTTAGCAAGCTTAAGGATAAAGAAGCGGCTTTACGTTTTAAACAGCTCAGGTATAAAGTTTATGAAATCGAGAAAAAATCTTTTAAAAAAATCTCAGCTTTACCTAATCTTAGATAAGCCTACTGTGGCTAAGCGTTCTTTAGATAATTTAGTTGCTAAAATTTTGAATAGTAAAATTGGGATAGTGCAATTGCGAGATAAGCTTGGGGCTAAATCAGATCTATTAAATTTAGCAGTTAAGCTTTCCCAGCGCCTAAAGCCGAGCAAAACACTTTTTATAGTAAATGACCATCTGGATATAGCGATACTGGCTAAGGCGGATGGATTACATTTAGGGCAAATGGACCTGCCGATAAGCGCAGCCAGAAAGTTATTAGGTCAAGATAAAATTATCGGAGTATCTTGCCATAATTTGCGCCAAGCCATAAAAGCTCAAAAAGATGGAGCAGATTATATCGGAATCGGGCCGGTATATAAAACATCCACTAAGCCCGGATCTGGCGCAATCGGAGTAAAGGTTTTAAAGCAGCTTAAAAATAAGATAACTATTCCGTATTTTGCTATTGGTAATATCTGCCGGAGTAATATTAAGAGTGTGGTGGCTGCGGGGGCAACGCGAATAGCAGTTTGCCGGGCAATTTTAAATTCTAAAAATATCCCACAGGCCGCGGCAGAATTACTCGGTGAATTAAAGGTATAATGACTCAATTAGAATACGCCAAGAAAAATAAAATTACTCCGCTGATGCGTAAAGTTGCGCGTTCTGAAGGGGTATCCTCCAGCCAGATTATGCGCCTGATCCGCGAAGGCAAAGTTGTCATTCCTCTGAATATCAATCATAAAATTAGTAAACCTTGCGCAGTAGGAACTACCTTACGCGTGAAAGTAAACGCTAATATCGGGACTTCCACTGACCAGTCGAGTATCTCTGAGGAGATAAAAAAGCTTAAGGTTGCGATTCATCATGGGGCTGACGCGTTGATGGATTTAAGCGTGGGCGGAGACCTTAAGAAAGTACGCCATGAGGTTTTAAAATATTCTACAGTCCCTGTGGGAACAGTGCCAGTATATGAAGTGGCGGTCCGGGCGCAAAATAAAAATAAAAATTTCTTGAAATTTACTGCTGGGGATATCTTGCAAGTTTTAGAGGAGCAGGCTATCCAGGGTGTAGATTTTTTTACCATCCATAGTGGTGTAACCCGCGCCAGCCTGAAAGCATTGCAGGAAAATAAAAGGCTGATGGGTGTTGTTTCGCGCGGTGGCGCGATTATCGCCAGCTGGATAAAATATCACAATCAGGAAAATCCTTTTTATTCGCATTTTGAGAAAATTTTAGATATTGCCTATAAATATGATGTTACTTTGAGTTTAGGCGATGGATTAAGGCCGGGGACGATTTTGGACGCTACGGATAAAGCACAAATTACTGAGTTAAAAATTTTAGGAAAACTGGCCAAACAAGCGCAGTTAAGAAATGTGCAGGTAATGATTGAAGGCCCGGGCCATGTGCCTTTGGATCAGATTAAGCGTAATATTGATTTAGAGAAAAAAT
>JAQTRA010000009.1 GCA_028712045.1 Candidatus Omnitrophota bacterium
GATACGGAAGCGCCCCCAAGGGCGCGGGGCCTATTCTCTCGTTGACTTGTGATTATTGTTGTAGTAATCTGAAAGGCGGTAAGATATTTGACAAATTGCCTTTTGGGTATTCCTCAGAGGAAGAGCATTAAACTTCTGAGAATAAAAAAGTTAGAACTTTTCTGTTTTATATTCAATCGCCTTCTTTATTGCTTCCATAAGCTTTAAATCATTAACCGGCTTAACCAGATAATCAATCACTCCAAATTTAAAGGCCTTAATTTTATCCGTTTCTTTATTCAACCCTGAAACAACAATTACCGGAATTGATTGGCCCAAAGGATCGTTATTCAGCATATCGCAAGCATCCAATCCACCGGCTCCGGGCATAAGCAAATCCAACAAAATAACATCCGGCCTGAACTTATGGATATGGCTGATTATATCTTTTGCTTCCGAGAAAGCCTTAACTTCATAATCCCCGGAATTTTCAATCCTTATTTTAAGCATTGAGGCAAAATCTGCTTCATCGTCAATAATCATTATTTTTTTCTTCAAGTCAATCACCTCCTTGATCCAAGTATAGCATTGCTTTTCCGATATTCAAGAAGCCATTTATCAAAACATTCCCGGTAAGCACGAAATGCCGGCTTGCGCGAATAATCCCAGCGCAGTAGGCCAAAATAATCCACGCCCGTATTCCAATGGTCTAAAGTATCCCGGAAAAAAGCCCAGAAAACCTTCTCCACCTGCGGATCTTTCAATAATTCAGTATATACTTGTTTTACCCATTCTGCTTGCTGGCGCTCATTAGGGTTTTTTCCCAGCCACCAGTTATCCACGGCTAACCGCATACTTACACCCGGGCAGCCAATCTCAGTAATCCAAATTTTTTTATCCATATCTCCATTGCGCTTCATAATTTTATACGCCAGCCTCGGATAACTTACCACCGCCTTAATCCCCCCGGGCTGCAAAGGCGTCTGGAAAAAATGGATATTCAGTATATCAAAATAACCTTTGGCGCCGTTATCATACAAATTATTAACGCTAGAGATACCATTGGCCAGGCCGCCATTTAAAATCTTACACTCCGGGTCAATTTGCTTAGCCGCTTTATAAACTTCTTTTAATAAAATAACGTAGGATTTTAACCCATCTTGCTCTTTCCAATAAGTAGCCGAATCCGGCTCATTCCAAAGTTCCCAGTATTTAACTTGATCTTTATAACGCTGGATAACTTTACTGGCATAATTCACAAATACCTGGTTATCCTTAGGCGGACAGTTCCAATTCCCGCAATTAGACGCCCAATCAGTACTATAGTGTAAAATACCCAAAATATGCATGCCTTTACTTCTGAGTATCTGGACGATACAATCATATTTTGCAAAATCAAAACTTCCCTCTTGGGGCTCAATATCCTGCCATAAAAAATCAACCCTTACCCAGCCGGCCCCCGCCTCCTGCATCAAAGAAATGGCTTTTTCTAAATCACGGTCACAGGGATATTTATAACTATTCCAGGGATGGTTCCAATGTAAAAACTCCAACACTCCGAAAGGATTTTTAAGATTGACTTCATCTAAATAAGCCCGGTTTATTTCCTTGTTCATATTCTCTTTCCGCAACATTTCTTGAGCCTGAAGGTTAGCAGTTGCTGACAGAAATAAAATTAGCAAACAAATTATCTTATTCATGGGTTTTTTGCTCAATATTAATGTAATCGCTAAAATCAATTTTTTCATCCAGCTCCTGCTTAACTACCCGGATCCGATCCGGGGCATAAGGGTGAGTCTTAAAATAATTCTTTTCAGTTAAGGGGCTGCGGCGATTGATATCCTGAAGTTTTGTTAAAAAAATAATCATACCATGGCCGTCATAACCGGCGAGTTCGGCGTAACGCGCGCCTAACTGATCCGCCAGTAACTCGTCCTCCCGGCTATAACCAAGCAGAGACTGCGTAAAAGCCACATCCGCAGCATTGCCTACTTCTCCGCTTCCCGGAGTTACTGCCACCAACAACCTTAAAATAGAATATCCTTGCATAGCTTGTAATTTTTTGATACTGTGCCGCGCAACAATATGGCCTACTTCATGGCCTAGGACACAAGCCAGCTCATCATCGGTGGTAGCTTTATCTAATAATCCGCTGTTTACGTAAATATAACCTCCCGGCAAAGAAACCGCATTAACCTGGTCATCATCTAAAACCTGAAAGTGATAATCGATTTCCTTGCGGTCGCTGACTGCGGCAATTTTTTTACCGATATCCTGCACACGCTTAAGCTGCAAAGGGTCATTAGAAAATTTAAGCTCTTTTTGCACCTGGCGGTCAATTGACTGGCCCATCTGCACTTCTTTATCCGTGCTGTAATAATATTTTTCTTCCTGCTTAGTCACTAAATTGTATTCCGGAGAACATCCACTGAGAATAAAAAGAATAAAAATTAAAGAAAATAATCCAAGTTTTTTAAAAATCCGGTAAAGTTTCCCCAGAGGTAAACCTACGACATTGCAAAAACACCCGTCGATTTTTTTAATAAAAGACGCGCCTTGGCCCTGGATATCAAAACTTCCGGCTTTATCCAGGGGAGAAACCTGATTAAAATAGTCCGTGATCTGGCCGTCACCTAATTTATCCATATAAACTTTAGTTTTTTCATAATCAACGACGAGCTTATCCCCGGCCCTGCTTTTTTTGATTACTGCCAGCCCAGTATAAAGCCATTGCGGCTTAGCGGATAATTGTTTAAGCATGCGACGGGCATCCTGCATATTTTTGGGCTTGCCGAATATTTTCCCGTCCTGCACGCAGATAGTATCGGCGGCAATAATGATACCTTCAGGTACCCTGGCGGCCACATCTTTAGCTTTATTCCGGGCGTTCTTCTGGACAAGTTGGGAGTATGATAAATTACCGCGATGGGTTTGCTCTTTAACTTTCGAAGGCAGGATTTTAAACTTCAGGCCGAATTTCTCTAATAGTTTCTTTCTGGCCTTAGATTTAGAAGCTAAATATATTTTGCTCATTAGATATATTATTTACGGGTGACGATGGCTGGATTCGAGGACGCTTCAGGCGGCCGAGAAACAGCCATCGGCAGGACCCGTAAATATAATTTAATTTAACGCGGCACTTTCGCCAGCTAAATAACCTGTGGAGAAAGCTGCCTGAAGGTTAAACCCGCCGGTATCCGCGTCAATATCAATCATCTCCCCGCAAAAATACAGCCCTTTGACTACCCGTGATTCCATGGTCCGCGGATTAATATCCTTTAAACTCACTCCGCCCCGGGTAACCATTCCTTCTTCAATTGGCCGGGCTGCGGAAATATCCAAATGAAAATTTTTCAGGAAGCGGACAATCCCTTCTCTTTCCTTCTGGGTAATCTGGCTGCATTTTTTAAACGGGTCAACACCGACTACTTGTAAAAAAACCGGAATTAAACGAATAGGCATTAAATCTTTCAGCATATTTTTAAGATTTTTTTTGGCG
Source organism: Candidatus Omnitrophota bacterium (assembly GCA_028712045.1). Next base: position 3,479 of record JAQTRA010000009.1, read on the forward strand.
TTGGCCTTGAATTCCCGCAGCAGGCGATTATCTAAAAGTTCTACCGATAAACCCGGTTTTAAATCTACTTCTACATATACCTTTTGACTTTTAAAAAGCAGATCCACAACTTTACCACTGGCAGTAATTACCAACGGCCCGGATATTCCAAAACCCGTAAAAAGCAACTCACCGACATCAGAAAAAATATCAGTTTTACTATCCGAAAACTTCAACTTAATATTATGTAATGTTAAACCTTCTAATTTTTTAATAAAATCCTGTTTTACGATAAAAGGAATTAATCCGGCGCGTAAAGGCTCTATCTTGTGGCCAAGTTTCCTGGCCAAGTTGATGCCTGAAGCATCCGAACCGGTAAAACTATAGCTGGCCCCACCAGTAGCTAAAATTATTCGCTGGCCCAGGATATCCTGCCCGTTTTCCAAACGCACACCCTTAATTAATCTATTCTCAAAAATTATATCCACTACTTTGCTTTGGCAAAGAACCTGGACTCCAACTTTATCCAATTCTTTTTTTAACACATTCAGAATACTGGCCGAGCGGTCAGTAACCGGAAAAACACGAAGTTGGCGCTCAATTTTAAGCTTTAATCCGCGCTCTTCAAAGAAACGCATCAATTCCTGATTAAAGAATTTTTTAAATGCGTCCCTTAAGAAATCACCATTTTTGGAAAAACGTTTGAGGAATTGTTCTAATTCTTCTGCGTTGGTAAGGTTACAGCGGCCTTTGCCGCTCAGGAGAAGTTTGTTACCGAGGGAATTCTTTCTTTCCAGGAGGATTACTTCCTGGCCGTTGGCTGCCGCCTGAATTGCCGCCATCATTGCCGATGGCCCGCCTCCTACAACTATAATTTTTTTCTTCTGCACAAAAACACCTAGAGGCCAAATTCCACAATCTTAAAAATAGATTCTAATTCCAGGCCTACCTTAGCTAAATTATCCGTAGCGCCCTCCTGACGGTCAACAATTACAATTGCCTGCCTGGCAATTACGCCTATTTTATCCAATGCCTGTTTAGCTTCAATCAGCGCTTTACCAGTAGTCGCCACATCATCTAAAAGAATAACCTGGTCGCCTTTTTTAAGAGCCGGGCCTTCAACCTGGCGCAATGCCCCATGGTCTTTAGCCTGCGAACGTACAATAAAAGTTTTTAGCGGTTGATTATTAAGATAGCTTAAAGCTGCCACTGCTCCGCAGATCGGGTCTGCTCCTAAAGTTGGCCCGCCCACAGCATCTAAGTTACGATTACTCACCATATCCAGGATAATGCTACCCACCAGATATGCGCCTTGCGGGGTCAAAGTAATTACCCGGCCATCAAGATAATAGTTGCTTTCCTTACCGGAAGAAAGCACAAACTTGCCTCTTTTTAAAGCCTCGGTATTTAAAAGGCTAAACAACTTTTGCTTTAATTCTGCTCGATTTACTCTTTCCATGGATAATATTTTACTATCCAAAACAGCCTGTGTCAATTACTTTGACAAACCTAAATTTCATTGTTATCATATCTTTATGTTAAATAGCTTGCTTACTGGTTTAAGGGATTTAATTTATCCAAATTACTGTTTGGCCTGCGAAAATAAGCTGGATTCAAGCCTAAAAGAGCATTTTATCTGCACGGCTTGTCAAAAAGCAATTGAACCAAACCTGCCTCCTTTCTGCCCCTCTTGCGGGAGAACACTGGATACAGCCAGCCAAGGAAAAAATACCTGTTCTGGATGTTTAAACACAAAATTTAGCTTTGACCGGGCTTTTAGCCCCTGTAAATATAGCGGCATAATAAAAAAGATGATCCAGGAATTTAAATATTCCGGCCGCGATTACCTGGGCAAAAACCTGGGGCAAATTTTGAATAACTTTATCAAAGAATACGATTTACCCATCACCCATACGGATTATATCATCCCCATCCCCTTACATAATGCCCGGTTCAGGCAAAGAGAATTTAATCAGGCGCAAATTTTAAGCGCGCAGGTTGCTAAAGAATTTAACAAACAGCTGCTTTTAAAAGTATTAACCCGCACCAAAGCGACTAAATCACAGACTGAATTAAGCTTCGAAGAACGCCGAAATAATGTACAGGGCAGTTTTTCGGTAACGGCCCCGCAATTAATTAAGGATAAAAACTTATTATTAATCGATGATGTTTTAACCACCGGCTCTACTTTAGATGAAGCCGCCAGAACTTTAAAAGCCGCCGGGGCAAAAATGATTTTAGCCATGACGCTGGCAAACTAACTATGAAAATCCTGCGCAATTATATCTTAAAAGAATTTACCGGCCCTTTGCTTCTAACCCTGGGAGTTTTAAGTTTTGTCATGGTCTTAATCGGCAACTTAAAACGCATTGCTGATTTAGTCATTAACAAAGGCGTGGATATTTTAAGCGTGCTGCAGATTTTTATTTATTTAACTCCCTACATTATTACTTACACTTTACCGATATCAGTACTTGTAGCAGTGTTGCTTTCCCTGGGCAGGCTCTCCGGCGACAATGAAGTAATTGCTATCCGCTCAAGCGGCATAAGCTTATTTAAATTAATCCTTCCTTTATTAATTATCGGCCTGATTTTAAGCTTTGGCTTAGCGCTTTTTAATGACCAGGCAGGCTCCTATTCGCATTTTGCTTACCGTAAAGCCCTCAAAGAAATGGGATTTAAAAATCCCACCGCAGCTTTTGAAGAAGGCGTATTCATCAACTCTTTCCAAAAATACATTCTTTTCATTTACCATGTCGATCAGAAAAAAAACCGGTTAAATAACATACGTATTTATGAACCCCAGGGCGAAGATAAACCTACGCGCACAATTGTGGCTAAAGCCGGGGAATTCGTTGTCATCCCGGAAAAAAATATCATTAAATTAAAACTTATTGACGGCACCAGTGACGAGCCAGACCCGGAAAACCCTACCAACTTCTACAAACTTAATTTCCGCACTTATTTTATGAATCTTGACCTGGCCAATATGCAGGAAAGAGTAGTGGACAAAAAATATAAAGAGATGACCATTCACGAATTAAAACAAGAGGCAAAAAAGCTTAAAAGAGAAGGAATTGACCCTGCCCCCTTGTTCACAGAAATACACGAAAAATTAGCCCTGGCTTTCTCTTGCTTTATTTTCATGTTACTTGGTTCATCATTAGGCATCATCACCCGCCGGCGCGAAAAAACCATTAATATCGGCATTGCGGTTTTAATTATCGTCTGTTATTATCCTTTGTTTATCGGCTGCGAAGCACTGGCTATTGGCGGGCAATTACCTCCGGGGCTAGCCCTATGGCTGCCGAATATTATCTTTGGCGTAATCGGCGGGTTCTTAACCCTTAAACTATGCGCATCTTAGACCGCTATATTTTAAAATCAGTTATCCATATTTTCGTATCCTGTATTTTTGTTTTCCTTTTTCTGTATATCGTCATTGACCTGCTTTCTAATTTAGAAGATATACTAAAACAGCATTTTACAATTATGCTGCTTATCCGCTACTATCTTTCCTATTTACCGGAGATGTTTGTCCGGGTTTCCCCTTTTGCCTGCTTGTTAAGCACAGTTTATACCTTCGGTAAACTTAATCATAATAACGAAATTATCGCGATGCGCTCCAGCGGCTTAAGTATATTTGATATTGCCCGCAACGTATTAATCTTTGGCTTCCTCGTCAGCTTACTGGTTTTTTGGGTCAGCGACAAGTTTGTCCCCCTGGCCTCCACCGAGAACCAGATGATTAAAACCCAGATGGAATCCGGGACCAAAAGAAATAAAACCACGGAAGTAATCGCTAATCTTTCCATGTATGGCTTACGCAACAGGCTGTTTTTCATTAGTAAATTCTCTTTGTCGACAAAAACCATGGAAGGCATTACCATCCTTGAACATGACGATCATCAGAATCTGACTAAAAAAATTGTTGCCTCTAAAGGCGTATACCTCGACGGTTTGTGGAGATTTTCTCAATGCATTACTTATAAATTTGACAATAATGGGCAAGTTTTAGAAGAACCGACATATTCGGATGAAGAAATTATGAGTATAACCGAAACTCCGCGTGATTTTGCCAGCCTGCGGCAAAAACCTGAACTTATGAATATAAAAGAACTGCAGGATTATATCTGGAGGCTTTCTAAAAGCGGGGCAACTACAGTTATCCGTAATTTAAGAACAGACCTTTATCAGCGCTTCACCATGCCGTTTACCAGTATTATCATCATCCTTCTGGGAATTCCTTTCTCCCTGATGATGCGTAAACGCGCCACCGGAATGTCCGCGATCGGAGTTTCTATTATCGTCGGATTCCTTTACTATGTTTTAGATGCGGTTTGCCTGGCTATCGGCAAATCCGGATTCCTCATGCCTTCTTTAGCTGCCTCGCTAAGCCACATTATTGCCCTGCTAGCCAGCTTCTATCTCATCCAAAAATTACCTTAATTAGGAAATGTAAATACGGGGAATGCGGCTGCCTAAACCGCAGACAATCTCATAAGGGATGGTTTTAGATAAACGCGCTAATTCTTCGGTAGTAATCTGATGTGACCCTTGCTTACCAATTAAAACAACTTCATCGCCAAGTTTAATTTTTTTACTGCCCACATCAACCATAATCTGATCCATGCAAATCCTGCCGCTGATGCGCATTTTCGTATTGCCAATTAAAATCCGGCCCAGGTTAGAAAGATTACGCGGATACCCATCGCCATATCCAATAGGCAATGTAACAATGCAGGTTTTACGCTTAGTCACATAAGCATGGCCGTAACTTACGCCATAGCCAACCGGCACCTGTTTGACAAAAATCACCCGGGTTTTTAAACTTAAGACAGGTTTTAAATTTATTTTCAATCCCGGCTTAGGATGTAAACCATAAATCACTAAACCCGGCCGCACCATCGTAAAATGGCTGTCTTGGTAATCAATTAACCCCGCGGAGTTCGCCGCATGAATTAACGGGATAGCTACCCCCTGTTTTTTTAAATCCACAACTAACTTATGAAATAATTTAATTTGCGCAATAGTAAATTTACGGTTTATATCGGCAAGCGGAAAATGCGTAAAAATCCCGTCGATCTTAATGAATTTTAGGCTATGGATCTTTGAAACCAGGTGAAAAGCGCCGGAATATAAAACCCCGATCCTGCCCATACCGGTATCCACTTTAATATGCAGATTTATCGGCTTATTTAATTTAGCCGCTTTCTGGTTAAGCGCAAAAGCAAACTCAAAATCACAGACAGTAGGAATAAGATTGTAAGTAAAAAGCGGCAGGATATCTTTTTTTAAAACTAAACCCATGACCAGGATAGGAGCTTTGATACCCGCGGCTCTTAGTTTTATCCCTTCATCGATCGAAGCCACTCCCAAAAAATTTACTCCGCTGGCCACTAATCTTTTAGTAACCGGAATCAGGCCATGGCCATAAGCATCAGCTTTAACCGTAACTAAGATATTTATTTTGTGGCCTAAGCGTGACTTAATTGTTTTAAAATTATGCTCTAGATTCTTGAGGTTTACCTCTGCCCAGGTGGGCCGGTAACCTATCTTGTTTTTATTTGGCATTCTTTGGGATATAAATAAATGGGTTTAATCTTTAAAGCGCTGCTGAATTGTTTAGCTTTAATTTTAGCTAAAGCCAGTTCAATAAGATTATGCGCTTTAAGCTGCCAATGATCCTTTTCTAAAACTTTTGCACCTTTTAAGCTATCTCGCAACTTATCCCGGTATAAAGATACCGCATCGCCTAAAATTATCGGTTTATGATTAAATCTTTTAATAAACTCATCCAGAGTTAAAAGCGCGTACTGGCTTTTACGCTTTAAAACTCCCGCTTCAGATTTATAAGAGCAGCAATAAATCAGGCCCCTTCTGGCGTCGATTGCCGGAACAATTAAAGCATGATCAACTGGGGCATTTTTTGCCAGAATATCCAGCGAAGATATTCCGATTAACGGCTTATTCCTGACTACGCTTAATCCTTTCACGATAGCCAGACCAATGCGCATTCCGGTAAATGAACCCGGGCCTAAACCACAGGCAAAATAATCAATATCCGCTATTTTTAAACCCAGCGCGCAAAGAACCCTCTGAATAGCCGGAACCAACAACCTAGACATGCTCCGGCCCACTTCAAGATTGTATTCATAGAATTTGCCGTCGACATATAAACCCAGGCAAATAAACTTAGTCGAAGTATCAATTCCTAATATCTTCACGAATTTTTCCTAATAGTTTTTTATAACGCGAACCTTTAGCCGTAAACTCAAGAACCCTCTGTTGCTTATCCTTAATGCCTAGCTTAATCTTTAAAAATTCCTTTGGCAAGAGGAATTTCAACCGCTGGGGCCATTCGATAAGTGTGATTGCCTCAGAATAAAGGTAATCTTCTAACCCCAGGCTAAAAATATCCTGAGAAGTTTTAAGCCGATAAAGGTCAAAATGCTGCAGAAAATACTTTCCTTTGTGTATTCGCAGTAAAACAAAAGTCGGGCTGATTACTTTGGCCGGGTTAATGCCTAATCCTTTAGCGATCCCTTTAGCTAAAACTGTTTTACCCGCGCCAAGCGGCCCGGATAAAAGGATAATTTCCCCGCCTAAAAGCCTTAAAGCGATTCGCCTGCCGATACTTAAAGTTTGCGTTACTGACCGGGATAATTTTTTCATTTAAAAATGCCTGAACCCCTTTGGCTTAACCTGCCTATATTCGGAGCTATCATTAATCAGCCTTAAGCCAAATGCTTCAGGCATAATCTCTCCGATAACCGTAAAACGATATTTTTTATTTTTTATAATTTTATTTGCCTCATCCCGGGAAACAGTAAAAAGCAATTCAAATTCTTCTCCCGAACAAAGCGCATCCGTAATCGTATTTACGTTTTTACTTAACGGAACCAGCTTTTCATATAATACCGCGCCTACCGAACTTTGCTCTAAGATATGCCCTAAATCCTGAGTCAGGCCGTCGGAAACATCAATCATTGAGTTAATTTTAAAATTATTTACTAAATAACGCGCTTCTTCTAGGCGCGGGGTAAATTTTAAATGCTTGCCTTGGATTGACCCGCCAAATGTACCGGTAACCATAATAATATCACCTACTTTGGCGCCACTGCGCAAACAAAGATTTTTCTTCTCCACCACTCCAAGCATACTTACATCAATCAGCAATTTAGCTGACCGGCTGATATCCCCGCCCACAATATTAATCTGGTATTCCCTGGATAAACTAAATAAACCTTTACTCAAAGAATCAATTGCCTTAACTGGCATATTCTTGGGCAAGCCTAAAGCCACTACTGCGTATTTAGGCACACCGGCGCAGGCAGCGATATCACTAATTGATATGGCCAATGCTTTCCGGCCGACTAATTCCAAACTATCAGTTTTCTTAAAATCAACTCCCTGGATAATCATATCACAAGTGAACAATTGATAATTAAACTTATCCCACTTGAGCACTGCGCAATCATCCCCGCTGCCCTTAACCACCGAAGCATCAGTTTTAATTTTTTGCTGGAATCTCTTAATCAGGCCAAATTCACCGATATCTTTTAAGCGCATCTTTCTACCTTTAAAATTTTCTTAATATTTTCTGGATAAGGCGCCCGGATTATTCCCCGGTCAGTAATAATCGCGCTGATTAATTCATGGTTAGTAACGTCAAAAGCAGGATTAAGTACCTTGGCTCCCTGAGGAGCAACCTCCCTCTTAAACATGATCTTAGTAACCTCGTCAGGATCGCGCATTTCAATGGCAATATCCTTCCCACTTTTTATCTCTAAATCAAATGTACTAAACGGCGCAGCAATATAAAAAGGTATTTTATGAAACTTACATAAAACCGCTAAATTTAAAGTACCTATTTTATTGGCAGAATCCCCGTTAGCCGCAATCCGGTCTGCGCCGGCAATCACCAGGTCAATTTTTTTCTCCTGCATAAGCTTAGCTGCAGAGTTATCCGCAATCATCCTGACATCCACGCCCTGCTTATTTAATTCCCAGGTTGAAAGCCTGGCTCCCTGCAGTAATGGCCGGGTTTCCGAAGAATAAACTTTTATTCTTTTGCCTTCAGCAACCGCTGAATAAATAACCCCTAAAGCCGTGCCGTAATCAATAGTCGCTAATATCCCGGCATTACAAATTGTTAAAACCGTGTCAAAATCGTGCAATAATTTAGCTCCGTAAAAACCAATTTTACGGCACGAAACCATATCCTCCTGCATAATTATTTTTGCTTCGGTAAGAATAATCTGTTTAATCCTGGATATCGAGCAGGTTTTGTTTTTTAAAGCAACTGCAGCGATTCTTTCAATTCCCCAAAATAAGTTTCTTGCTGTTGGCCGGGCGCTGGCAATATATTGGGCAACCTTATCCAACCTACGCTTAAACCCTGGCCAATCACTACCCTTATAATCCCTTACTCCCAAATAAACGCCTAAAGCACTGGCTGCGCCTAAAGCCGGAGCCCCGCGCACCTGCAATATTTTGATTGCCTGCCAGAGATCCTTAAGATTATCAATATTAAGATAAACTAATTCTTCCGGCAGTTTAGTCTGATCAATCAGCCTTACTTTATTATTTTTCCAATCTATCGTGCGGATTTTCATACTATAACCCTATAAGTTTAGCTAAAATGCTCTTTTTCACGCTGATTGCCGCAGCCGGACAAGCTTCCTGACAACAGAAACAAGCAATACATTTATTATAATCAAATTCAATACCATTTTTTTTAAGAAAAATACACTTCTTCGGGCAAACTGTTAGGCAATGCCCGCAGCGCGTGCATTTTAAGCGCAAAGAATGCGGATAATACCTGATCAAAGATTTAAGCATCTCTTTTAATACCCGCGGTAATTTGCTTATTTTTGCGCTGGTTGCCGGAAGAATAAACGGCCGGATATTTAACTTAGCAATATCCTCGCCTACTATTTTAATCTTTTCGATCTTATCTTCTCCTAGCCCCCGCGCGCCTGCTTCTTTGGTAATCATCACTTCATAATCATCAATACCCATTATTTTAGCCATTACCGTGTCTACGGCTACGCAATCACTTGACCCTAATAAAAGATTTAGCTGCCGTGTCTTGCCGCTGGTTGCCGGGCCATCGCCTTCCATGGCCAGTATTCCATCAATAATCGTTAAAGCCGGCTTTACCTCCTGATATATATCTACCACCATTTTAGCAAATTCCGCCGGCTCAAAATAGTTCTTATGTAACTCTGTTTTATAGGTACCCGATACCAAACCAAAAAGATTTTTAATCGCTCCGGTGATTAAAGTAAATTCATGCGTTTTAAACTTCGGCAGATTAATCAGGTAATCACAATCATCTAAAGCAGTGGTCAGCGGAAATTTATCGCGCATTCTGCGTTTATCAAAGTTGATCAGCTTGACCGCTTCATCCTGACAGATTTTGGTTATTCCCGTAATATTATAAACCTCATCCACATTTTCTATATATTTACCCCAGACGCTGGGGCCGTCTCCTACTGTAATTTTACAATTAATCTCTTTTAAAAGTTGGATTACTGCCCTGACCACCTCCGGATGCGTAGTAATGCCGTATTCCGGCGCTTTGGACATCAAAAGATTCGGCTTAATTAATACGCGCGAGCCTGGCTTAATAAAGCTAGTTAACCCGCCTAAAAGATCAAGCGTATCTCTTAGCGCCTGCTTAACCAAAATCTGCTCATAACTAGCACACTTAACTATTGAGACTTTTGCGCTCATTTTAATTTAAAAAACTCTAAAGCATTCTGCGTTGTTTTATCGGCGATCTGCTCAAAACTGGCCCCTTTGATCTGCGCTACTTGTTCGGCTAACAATTTTATCTGCACCGGTGTATTGCGTTTCCCCCGGAATCCTTCCGGCGATAAATACGGCGCGTCAGTTTCCAGCAGCAGCCTGTCTAAGGGGGTTAATTTCACCATCTCTCTTAGATCCTGCGCTTTTTTATAAGTGATATTGCAGGTAAAAGAAATAAAAAAACCAAGATTTAAACAATCATTAAGAAAATCTTTATCTCCGGAAAAACAATGTACTACTGCCTGAAAAGGCATATGCGTTTTCAGAATCTGCATCGCCTGTTTCTCAGCCTGCCGGCAATGCAATACCAATGGCAGGTTTAAAGCTTTAGCTAATTCAATCTGCTTAATAAAAGCCTGCTCTTGATTCTTTTCACTGGATAAATTACGGTAATAATCCAGGCCGGTTTCACCGATCGCCACAACTTTATCATTTTTAGCCAGCTGGCTTAATTTTTCTTCTGCTGCAAAATTAAAACTATCCGCATCATGCGGATGCACCCCTACGCTGGCAAAAACTTCCGGATATTGCTTAGCCAGATTACAAGCTGACGCGGAAGAATCCAAAGTAGCGCCGATATTTATAAAATACCCTACGCCGGCATCTTGGGCGGCTTTAATAACTAAAGAACGATCCGCGTCAAATTGTGGGAAATCAAGATGGCAATGGGTATCAATTAACAAACGCATAAGCAGTTATTACTTTTTGGTTTCAATACGAGGAAATAACGGGCTGCCTTTTTTAATCTCCTGGCCACCGAGCTGGGCAAAAATAGATTCTGCTGTTTTAGGCATAAACGCAGCAACTTCATCGCTAATCTTTCTGATGGAATCAACTAATAGGCGGATAAACGCCTTAAGCTCTTGCGTTTTATTATCCTTAATCAGATTCCAGGGCTTGGTTTCTTCAACATATTTATTAGTTATACCCACAACTTCCCAAATCTTCTCTAAAGCCAGACTGAAATCATTTTTTGTCCCCAAATCTGTACCTACTGCCTGAGGCAGATCTTTAAGCTTTTGCTTTAAAATTTCACCACTTACGTCAAATTTAACCTGATAAATATCTAATTCGGGGATAACCCCGGAATAATATTTTTCAACCATGGTCAAGGTCCGGTAAACAAGATTACCTAAATCATTGGCCAGGTCGCCGTTAAACCTTTTAATGATCGCCTCTTCCGAAAAATTACCATCCAGGCCAAAGGGCACATCGCGCAGGAGAAAATACCGGTAAACATCTATCCCAAATTTATCCACTAGCTCAAGCGGATTAACCGCATTGCCGCGCGACTTAGACATCTTATCCTCGTTGATCATCCACCAACCATGCGCAAATATAGTATCTGGCTGGCGGATTCCTAAAGCCTTAAGCATGATCGGCCAATAAATTGCATGGTGCCTTAAGATATCTTTACCGACTAAATGCACCACCTTCACATCTTTATCCCACCATTTAGAACAATATTTATTTTGCGCGTTAAACTCACCTACCGCGCTGATATAATTAATCAAAGCGTCAAACCAAACATAGGTAACATGTTTGGGACTAAACGGTAAATCAATCCCCCAGTTAAGCCGCTCTTTTGGCCGGGAAATACACAGATCCTCAAGTTTATTATTTTCCAGAAACCCTAAAACTTCATTTCTTCGGGTTACCGGTTGGATATAATCAATTCTTCCCTGAATACCTATATCTTTGATATAGCTTATCAGCCAATCCTGGTATTTTGAAAGCCGAAAAAAGAAATTAGTTTCGCTGATTTTTTCTAATTGACGGTGGCAATCCGGGCAGAGCTTATCAGCAATCTGTGTTTGCGGCCAGAATGTTTCACAGGGCGTGCAATACCAACCTTCATATTTATCTTCGTAAATATCGCCCTGATCATAAACTATCTGCAGCGCCTTCTGCACAGTTTTAATATGCCGGTTTTCAGTGGTCCGGATGAAATCATTATTGGAAATCTCTAGTTTTTCCCACAACCCTTTAAATTGCACCACTACTTTATCGACAAATTCATGATTGGATAACTTTGCTTCACTTGCGGCTTTAGCAATCTTTTGCCCATGCTCATCTGTGCCGGTAAGGAACCAAACATTATCCGGCCCCAAAATTTTACGGTTGAAACGCGCCAAAGTATCCGCGGCAATATTCGTATAGGAGTGGCCGATATGCGGAGAAGCATTAACATAATAAATAGGAGTAGTAATATAAAACTTATTTGCCATGCTCTTTTTCCTTATAACTTACCTGGATAAAACCACCTTCTTCCAGCTGCACGCTGACTAACCGTTTAAAGACATTAACACTAAAAACCTTTCCCTTGCCGCTGGGAGTAGTTATATGCTCTCCTTCATGCGGCAGGCCCTTGGAAAGTATTTTATAAGTTTCATATTCATAAGAAAGGCAGCACATTAACCTGCCGCATAAGCCGGATATTTTAGGAGGGTTTAATGGCAGGCCCTCTTCTTTGGCCATCTTAATGGTAACCGGCTCAAAATCTTTCAAAAATTTCTTGCAACAAAGCTCACGGCCGCATGATCCATACCCTCCAAAAAGCCTGGCCTCATCACGCACCCCGATCTGCCTTAATTCGATACGCGCCTTAAATACCTTAGCCAGGTCTTTAACCAGGTTACGGAAATCAACTCTGCCTTCAGAAGTAAAATAGAATAAAATTTTTGAGCGGTCAAAAGAATACTCGGCTTTCACCAGTTTCATATCCAACTTATGCTCGATAATTTTCTTTAGGCAGGAATTAAAAGCCTCTTTAGCTTTAATGCGGTTATCCTCAACCTGCTTTAAGTCGCTATCTTTGGCCAAACGGATTATTTTCTTTGGCAATTCTTTAGAAGCAGCTGCAGCCGGACAATGGCAATGCGCAGGCAGCATTACCTGGCCGCAATCCAGCCCCCGGTCATGCTCAACAATCACATAATCGCCTTCTTTTAAAGTTAAATTCCCGGCCTGGTAAAATTGTGATTGGCCGGAATCCCTAAGTTGTACCCGAATTAAACCATCCATAGTTGAGCTCCTAAGTTATGCAGAAGTAATTTAGTATTAACATTATTATCTAAATACATTGAGCTCTCTGTTACCCCCGAGATGATGCCATTTAACTGCTTAAAAGACAATTTGTGCGCCAGCTTTAACAGATCACTTTGCCGGTCGGCGTGGATTATTTCTGAAGCAGGAATCCCGGCTTTTAATAAATACAAATCCCTGGCCCAGGAAGCCAGGATATTTAAACAAACATGCAGCTGATCTTTGCTCTGGGAAAAATAATTCCCTTCCAGCGGTTTTTCAGAAAGCATAAAAGAATTAAATATTGCGTTCTTCTCCGCAAGTATGCGGGAATCCTTTAGCTTAAGGGCAAAACCCAATCTGCCTTCGCAATAATAACTAAGAAAATGCGCCAGGTCTTTTCCAACAAAATGATCCTTAATTAAAACAGATTCTAAGCTAACGCGGGGAAGCGGAGCAAACCTGATTTGCTTACAACGGGAAAGAACCGTGGAAAGGATAGTTTGCACCTTGTGGGTAACCAAAATAATCACGCTATCTTTAGGGGGCTCTTCCAATATCTTTAAAAGTGAATTCGCTGCTTCCGCATTAAGTTTATGCGCATTATCAATAATAAAAACTTTCATTAAGCCCTCGTAGGGCCGAAAACTCGCCTCGCGCTTAATATCACGGATAGCATCAATCTTAATCTGGGATTCATCATTTTCAATAATATGCACATCCGGATGCTGCATCTTCTGGATTCTCAGGCATGCGCTACAGCTTCCGCAGGGCTTCTCCGAATCAGCAGTACAATTCAATCCCTGGGCGATAATCTTAGCCACCATCTTTTTGCCAATTCCTTCTGGCCCGCTAAAAATATAGCCGCCGGTTAAACGGTTTTTTTCCAGATAACCGTTAATCATACTTATGGGTAAATCATGGCCCAAGCAAGCATTAAAGCGCATCAATAATTTTCCTGATATTATCCTGGGTCTTAAATTTATCTTCCTGGACTTTTACTATTTTGATTCTTTGCGGTGATGCGTAAGCAAGTTTCAGATACCCTTTTCTTACTTTTTCATGGTACTTAATTGAACGCTGTTCAATCCGGTCTTTACAATGATTTCGATGTTGCAAACCTTTTTCAACCGGCAGGTCTAGAAATATAGTTAAATCCGGGCTAATGCCCTGCGTGGCAAATTTGCCGATTAATTTAATTAATTTAATATCAATGCCTAACCCATATCCCTGGTAAGCAATAGTTGAATCCAAAAACCGGTCGCAAACAACTGTTTTGCCCTGCTTTAAAGCCGGCTTAATAATCTCTTCAACTACACAAGCCCTGGCGGCCATATAAAGTAAAGTTTCTGCCGGCGCAGATATCTTGCTTTCAGGGTCAAGCAGAAGCTGCCTTATTTTTTCGCTGATCTTTACGCCGCCGGGTTCGCGCAGATAAATTACTTTTGCTTTCTTGGATAAAAGATAGCGAAAAAGCATCTCTGACTGTGTGCTTTTGCCGCAACCTTCCGAGCCTTCAAATGTAATAAATTTACCTTTCATATCAGTCCTTACGCGGGTCCTGCCTGCCAATCCACCTCGCCGTGCTCACTTTGTTGCGCGCGGGCAAGGGCTCCGTCTTGGCAGTCACCCGCTATGTTTTTCTATAAGTTGTAGTGCCGTCTTTGGTATCTTCTAAAATAATTCCCTTAGCTTCCAGCTCTTTTCTTATTTTGTCAGCCAAGGCGTAATCTTTATTGCGTTTGGCGTCCATCCTGTTCTGTATGGCTTGTTTAATTTCTGCTTCGCCAATGCCGGTTTTACTTTTCCCCGGCGAAAGCGTAATGCCTAAAACTTTAAGCATCTCTTTTAATGCGGCTTGGGCACTCAAGACAAAACTTGCCTCACCAATATGTTTATTCGCCATATTTACCAATTCAAAAACACAGGCCAAAGCTTCCGGCGTATTAAAATCATCATCTAAAGCCGCCAGAAATTTATTTTTTATTTCTGCTATTTCCTGAGGTGGTTTTTTCAAAAATAACCCTAAAAAGCCTGGCTTAATTAATTTGGCCTTATCCCTGAAAATAGCAATTCTCTGCCAAGCCTGTTTAGCCTCCTCAATCTTTGCTTCACTGTAGTCTATGGGGTGAGCATAATGCGCCGACAAAAAGAAAAGTTTAAGTAAATCCGCATTCTGATATTTAGTAATAAAATCACTGATCGTAATAAAATTACCCAGGGATTTGGACATCTTCTGAGAATTAATGGTTAAAAGCCCATGGTGTATCCAATATTTAGCAAATAACTTTCCGGTAAAAGATTCACTTTGCGCTAATTCATTCTCATGGTGCGGAAAAATTAAATCCCTTCCTCCGGCGTGAATATCCAGGGTTTGGGTTTTTAAAAATTTCTGGGACATTACTGAGCACTCAATATGCCAGCCCGGCCTCCCCTGCCCCCAGGGGCTTGGCCAGGAAGGTTCGCCTGGTTTAGAAGATTTCCAAAGCGCAAAATCTAAAGGGTCATTTTTGGATTGGGCTACCTCAATCCTGACGCCGGTATGCATCTGATCAATACTCTGGCCGGAAAGCTTACCGTATCCGGAAAATTTACGCACATCAAAATAAACATCTCCGGCGCGCGGATAAGCCAGGCCTTTATCCACCAGAGTTTTAATATATTTAACCATATCCGGGATATTTTCTGTTGCCCGCGGCTCATAATCTGCCTTAGCAACCCCTAAAAGCTTAAGGTCGGAGTAGTAACTAGCAATATATTTCTCCACCAATATTTGCCA
>JAQTRA010000010.1 GCA_028712045.1 Candidatus Omnitrophota bacterium
CCTTAGCGTTATTTTGCGGCCTGCTTTCTTATATTATTTTTTGTTTTATCTTCGGCGTAACTGAGCTTAAGGAACTTATAAATTGGTTGATTAAAAAAAATACCAAGGCCCCTTCATGGACAACCGGAAAATATTAAAAGAAAAGATTTTATCTGCTGACGAATCCCCGGGTGTTTATCTGATGCGCGATGCCGCCCGTATTGTGCTTTATGTGGGCAAAGCTAATAATTTAAAAAAAAGGCTGGCCAGTTATTTGCGCGCTGATCTTTCGCCCAAAACCGCTGCGCTGATGCAAAAGGTGGAAGATATAGAATTGAGATTATGCGCCAGCCAGGAAATGGCTTTATTGCTGGAAGCCAGCCTGATCCATCAGCTTAAGCCCAAGTATAATGTTTCTTTGCGGGACGATAAAAGTTTTCCTTATGTTAAGATTTCCGAGGGAGATTTTCCGGCAATATATATTACGCGTAAGCAAGATGATTCTGCTGCGCAGCTTATCGGCCCGTATACTAATTCCAAATTATTAAAAAACGCGCTTAAGGTCATCCGGAGCAGCTTTGCCTATCGGTCATGTAAACGCCTGCCTAAACAAAGCTGTATTTATTATAAAATAAAACTTTGCCCGGGTTGTTGTATCGGCAAGATTAGCGCTAAAGAATATGCGCGCAATATCCGTAATATTATTTTAATTTTAAATGGTAAAACTGATTTTTTAATCCGTAGCTTAACCCGGGCCATGCAGGATAAATCCCAAGCCAGGGATTTTGAGGCGGCCGCCAGGCTGCGTGACCAAATTACAGTTTTATCTGAACATACCGGCGGCGGGCAGGGGGTTAATCGCAAAAAAGAAGCCGAAGATCTGAAAAATAGATTGGGTTTAAGTAAATTGCCGGTGAGGATTGAGGGGTTTGATATATCTAATATCTTCGGCAATTACGCTGTGGGTTCCCTGGTAAGTTTTTGTGACGGCACTCCGGATAAGAATAATTACCGGCGTTTTCGCATAAAAACTGTGCAGGGTATTGATGATTATAAGATGCTGGCTGAAATAGTCCGGCGCAGGTATGCCAGGATTATTAAAGAAAAAGAGGTTTTGCCGGACCTCCTGCTTATTGATGGAGGCAGCGGGCAGCTTAAGGCTGCAGTTGAGCAACTTAAACATCTGCAGATCAGGATTCCGGTAATCAGCATTGCTAAGCAAGATGAGCATATCTATAGTAGCGCTAAGCCGGGTTTTTTAAAATTTAAGGAAGATACTCCGGCAATAAATTTAATCCGCAGGGTGCGCGATGAGGCGCATAGGTTTGCTTTGGCTTATCATCAGTTGTTACGTAAAAAAGCGTTAATCGGAGGCTAGGGAACCGTGATGGGTAAAATGCATACTTTTCAAAGAATAAGGGGTTTTTTATTTTACATTAGTGTGTTTTTGTTTATCGCGGGGTTGCCTTTTATTTTATCATTTGCCCTCGGCTATAAATTTAACCTGCGTAATTTTAAATTTGTCAAAACCGGATTAATTTATATAAAAACTCAACCGGAAGGCGCAAAAGTTTACCTGAATAACAAAATGATTGCCCAGAGAACCCCGGTGAGCATCCAGGAGCTTATTCCCGGCCCTTATAAAGTTATTTTAGAATTAGCCCAGCATTATTCCTGGAAAGGTGAGATTAGTGTTGAGGAGGGAAAAGTCAGCCGGATGGATAAGATCATCCTTTTTCCTTTAAAACCGAATTTAGAGCAGCTAAACCAGGAAAAATTTTCCTCTTTCCGCCTGGATGCTCAAAAGGAAGCGGTCTATTATCTGGATCCGGAAGAAAGAGTTGTTTATAAGTCTGATCTTGATGGCGGAAATTTTAAGGATATTGCCAGTATTCCCGTAAATCTTGCCGATATTAAAGGTTGGGATGTTGCTTTAGACAGAAGCAAACTGTTTATGTTTAGTAATCAGCAGATTATTGTAATTTCTTTTGATGCAAAAAATAGCTATGTTTATTCAGATTCACCGGTAATTATTGATTATTCCCGGGAGAAAATAATTCAAGTTTTCTGGCATTCTGATAGTTACCATTTGGTGGTGGTAACTAACAAGCATGTCGCAGTAATTGAAGCCAGGGCTGCGGCAGAGCCGATTAATCTGGTAGGTTTGGAAAAAGAAATTAAACTATCTTTTTATGATGAAAAGCGCGATACGCTTTATTTTAGCGATATTCAGAAAAACATGATTTCCGGAGACCTGGGCAGCAATCTCTATAGATTAGAGCTGAATACTGATCTTTTTGTGCTGGAAAGCCTGATGCAGAGAAAACAAGATGAATAAAACAAAGATTTTAAGGCGGATTTTTGAGATTATTCCCGGAGGCTTATCCTGGGGGATAATTATTTCGCTTATTTTATTATCGGTTGCCTACCCGATAGCCAGCGCGATTATTATTATTACTTTTGATTTCTACTGGATAATCCGTACGGTTTATTTAACTACTCTTTTGATTCTGGCGCATCAGAGAATTAAGCGGCAAAAAAACGAGAATTGGTTAAACCGCTGTATTTATTTAGATCAGGATAAAGGTTGGCTGGATTTGCACCAGTTAGTGATTTTTCCGGTTTACAATGAGGGATTGGAAGTTTTACGGCCGTCATTAGCTGCTTTAGAAAACATACATTATCCGAAAGAAAAAATTATTGTGGTCATGTCTTTTGAAGCAAGAAATAAATTATCCAGAAGCAATGCTTTGATACTGGAAAAAGAGTTTGCCGGTAAATTCGGAGCTTATTTATCTACTTTCCATCCCGACCAATTGCCTCAGGAAAGCCGGACCAAAGGCGCGAATGCTACCTGGGCGGCTAAAGTTGCCAAAAGCTTTATTGATACGCGTAAGATTGCTTATGCCGACGTGCTGGTTTCCTGTTTTGACGCGGACACTTGCGTGGACCCGGAGTATTTCGGTTGTCTGGGATATCATTTTTTAACTTCTGATAAACCGCATCAGGCCAGTTACCAGCCGATGCCGGTTTATAACAATAATATCTGGCAGGCACCGTCTTTTGCCCGGTTAGTTGAAATCAGCGGTTCATTTTGCCAGATGATCGAGAGCATGCGTTTGGAAAAATTTGTGACATTTTCCAGCCATAGCATGAGCTTTAAAACCCTGGTGGAGATTGATTATTGGCCGGTGAATATGATCTCGGATGATTCAGTAATTTATTGGAAAGGGTTTCTGCATTTTAACGCAGATTACCGCGTAATCCCGCTATATATTACCGTTTCTATGGACGTGGCTTATTCCAATAACATCTGGCGCACGATGGTTGTGCAATACAAGCAGAAAAGAAGATGGGCTTGGGGCGTAGAGAATTTTCCATTTGTCGCCTGTGGATTTTTAGAAAATAAACATATTTCTTTATTTAAAAAGCTAAGAAGGTCATTCCACCTTTTAGAAAGCCATGTTACCTGGGCGGTTTGGGCAGTTATTTTGGTTTTAATCGGTCCTTTGCCGATTCTTTTCGGCGGGGTATTTTTCAGCCAGACCGCGATCGCTTATAACCTGCCTAAAATTACCGGCTTGCTGTTTAATTTTACTCTATTAACCAGCCTGACCTGGATATTTTTGAGCCGGATGATTTTGCCTCCCCGGCCCAAAGGAATCAGCTGGTTTAAAAATATAATTTTAATTTTGGAATGGTGCTTTGTACCGTTTATTATTTTAGTCCTGGGTTCAACCCCGGCGTTGGATGCTCAAAGCCGCCTGATGTTTGCTAAATACATGGAATTTAATCCTACGTTAAAAGGGGATAAAGTGATATACTAAATAGTGGAGAAAAATATGGATATTAAAAGATTAATGCAGGAAATGGTCTCGCAAGATGCCTCGGATCTTTTCTACCGCGCCGGAGGCACAGCGCGTTTGCGCATTGACGGTAAAATTATCCCCGTAAATGAAAAAACTTTAAGCGTAGAAGATGTTATTTTGGCGGTGGAGCAACTTACTAACCCTAAGCAGCGGGAAATTTTTAAAGATAAATTAGATGTGGATTTTTCTGTGTATCTTGATGAATTAGCGCATCGCTTCAGGGTAAGTATTTTTATGCAAAGAAATTGGCCTTCTATTGTTGTCAGAAATGTACGCAATAATATAGCCGCCTTCGAAGAGTTGAACCTTCCCGCTGAGATATTAAAGAAATTATCGCTGGAAACCCGCGGCCTGGTGCTCTTAACCGGGAGCATGGGAAGCGGAAAATCCACTACTATTGCCAGTATGGTGGAGTATATTAATAGCAATTGTAAAAAACATATTCTTACTGCTGAGGAACCGATTGAATTTGTATTTGAAGACAAACAATCCATTATTAATCAGCGGGAGTTGAGTATTGATGTTGCAAATTATCCGGCTGCTTTGCGCGCTTTTACTTTACAGAGCCCGGATGTGATTTTTATCGGTAATATCCGGGATTATGATACAGTTTCCAGTGCTCTGGCGGCTGCGGAGACCGGAGTTTTAGTTTTAAGCACCTTGCATACGATCAATGCTTCCCAGACCGTAGAAAGATTAATCAACCTGTTTCCGCCGCACCAGCATTTAGAAGTCCGGCATCAGCTATCCACTCTTTTAAAAGGGGTAATTTCATTGCGCTTAGTGCCGGTAAAAAACGGCTCCGGCCGTGTTCCGGCTTATGAAGTTATGCTTTTAACTCCCACCATCAGCCGTCTGATTCGTGAAGGTAAAATCTGGGAGATTCCTCAATTTATTGATGATGGCGCCATCTTTGGCATGCAATCATTTAATCAATCATTAGTTAAACTGGTGCAGGAGGGAAAAATCAGCGAAGAAGAAGGCGCGTTAGCTTCGGATAACCGGGATGAATTTCTGCTTGCCCTTAAAGGAATCAAGAAATCATAAGGAGAAACTATGCTGGAAGAAATTAAAACTAAACTGGCCAATATCGGCGTAACGATTGAAAATTTAAGAGGTTATCTTTGACGTTGAAAACAAGAAGCAACAAATAGATAAATTATCTAATCAAATGTCTGCGGCAGGATTCTGGGAGAACGCAGAAGGTTCCACCCGGATAGTCAAAGAGTTAAAAACTTTTAAAGCCGTTACAGATCCCTGGGAACAAGCTTATAAAAAATATCAGGAACTTAAGGAGTTAATTCCTCTGGCCAGCGAAGAGGATAAAGAATTAGTCCTGGATTTAACCAGCAATACCGAAGCTCTCCTGGGAATTATCGGAAAATTAGAGTTTCAGGTGCTTTTAGGCGGGCCGCTGGATAAAAATGGCGCAATTTTAAGCATTAATGCCGGAGCAGGCGGCACAGAATCTTGTGACTGGGCCGGGATGCTTTTTCGGATGTATTCGCGTTTTGCCCAAAGCCGCGGTTATACGATAAAAACCATTGATACGCTTCCCGGGGAAGAAGCCGGGATAAAAAACGTTACTATTTTAATCCAGGGCGATTATGCCTATGGTTATTTAAAGACCGAACGCGGCGTGCATCGGTTAGTGCGTATTTCACCTTTTGATTCCAATAAACGCCGGCATACTTCTTTTGCCTCGGTAGATGTAATCCCGGAGATTGAAGAAGATTTAGATATTGTTCTGGATGAAAAAGACTTGCGGATTGATGTTTACCGCTCTAAAGGCGCCGGCGGCCAGAGTGTTAATACCACGGATTCGGCGGTCAGGATCACGCATTTACCTACGGGAATTATTGCGCAATGCCAGAATGAGCGGTCACAGTTTCAGAATAAGCAAACTGCTTTAAAGATACTTAAAGGGCGTATTTATGAAGCCCAGCAGGCGAAAAAAGAAGAAGAAACAAAACAGAGCAGCTCGGATAAGAAAAAAATTGAGTGGGGCAGCCAGATCCGCTCTTATGTCCTGCATCCGTATCATCTGGTTAAAGACCACCGCACAGATTTTGAAACTGGCGATAGCAATAAAGTTTTAGATGGCGGGATAGATGAATTTATTGAAGTTTTTCTCAAATTTAACGCTAAAGAAAAAGGTTCGAAATGTTAGGATTAATTAAAAAAATTATACTTAAAAATAAACAAGACGCGATTAAGAAGAAGTTTCCCGGCTTGAATATGGTTTTGCATGCGGAGATGCCTAACCCTTCGATGAACAAGATGCTGGAGTTAGCTGCCCTGGTTAACCAGGTGAATGCTTGTGAATCCGGCGTGCAGGCCCTGACTGATTCAGAACTTGCGGCGAAAACTCAGGAATTCAAAAAATATTTAATTGTTAAATCTGAGCAATTTGCTGCGGAATTAGAAGAGATCCAGAAGATGATGCTTTCTGTGGCCATGCCGGAAGAAAAAGAAAAATTAAAAGAAAAATTAAAAAATTGCCGGAATAAAATTTTTATTGAGATCCTTCCCGAGGCTTTTGCGGTGGTCAGAGAGGCCTCCAAACGTACTATTGGTTTAAGGCATTTTGATGTGCAGATTGCCGGTGGGATTATTTTGCATGAGGGCAGGATCGCCGAGATGTCTACCGGAGAGGGTAAAACTTTGGTGGCAACTCTGGCGGCATATCTTAACGCGTTGTTAGGTAAAGGCGTGCATATTGTCACGGTGAATGATTACCTGGCCCGGCGCGACCGCGAGTGGATGGGTCCAATCTATGAATTTTTAGGTTTATCCGTAGGTACTATCCAGCATGATATGTCTGATGCCGAAAGAAAAATCGCTTACGCAGCTGACATAACCTACGGTACGAATAATGAATTTGGTTTTGATTATTTGCGGGATAATATGAAGTATTCTACTGATGAGTTAGTGCAGCGGCCTTTTTATTATGCTATCGTCGATGAAGTTGATTCTATTTTAATTGATGAAGCGCGTACCCCGTTGATTATTTCCGGCCCGGCCGAGGAATCGACTGATAAATATTACACGGCCAAGAAAATAGTTGAACAATTAAGCGGCCGCCGGGTAACCGAAAGAGATGAAATTGACGCTAAATATAAAGGAGTGGATTTAGGCGCGGGATTTGATTATGTGGCAGATGAAAAAGCTCAAACTGTGGCCTTGACTGAAGCCGGTGAGCTTAAGGCTTCTAAGCTTTGGGGAATTGATACGCTGCATGCCTTGGAAACTATGGAGTACCGCCACCACACGATTCAGGCTTTGCGCGCTAAAGAATTTTTTGAGCGGGATGTAGATTATGTTATTAAAGACGGCCAGGTGCTTATTGTGGATGAGTTTACCGGCCGGCTGATGCCGGGGAGGCGCTGGTCAGATGGTTTGCATCAGGCAGTAGAATCTAAAGAAGGCTTAAAGATTGAACGCGAAAACCAAACCTTAGCCACGGTAACTTTCCAGAATTATTTCCGGATGTATGAAAAATTAGCCGGGATGACCGGCACGGCTTTTACCGAGGCCAATGAATTTAAAAGTATTTATCAATTAGATGTAGTTGTCCTGCCGACTAACAAACCTTTATTACGTAAAAATTATCCCGACCGTATTTATAAAACTGAAGAAGAAAAATTTGCCGCAGTAGTTGATGAAATTGCCCAATTATATAATTCCGGTAAGCCGGTGTTGGTTGGCACAATTACGATCAGCAAATCGGAACAGCTTTCCGAGATGCTTAAGCGCCGGGGGATCAGCCATCAAGTGTTGAATGCTAAATATCATGAGATGGAAGCTCAAATTATTGCTCAGGCGGGCAGCTTTAAAGGGGTAACCATTGCGACCAATATGGCTGGCCGCGGTACGGATATACTCTTAGGAGGAAACCCGGAGTTTATTGCTAAAAACGTAGCGAAGCAGAAATTAAATCCCCAGGACTCTAATTATTCAAGCGCGTATAAAGAAGTGCTGGATAAATATAAAAAAGAGGCAGTAATTGAACATGATAAAGTAGTGGGCCTGGGCGGTTTGCATATTTTAGGCACGGAGCGCCATGAAGCCAGGCGGATTGATAATCAGTTGCGCGGCCGATCCGGCCGTCAGGGAGACCCCGGTTCTTCGCGTTTTTACGTTTCCTTAAAAGATGACCTGATGCGTTTATTCGGTTCGGATAGGATTATCGGTTTAATGGATAAGCTGGGTTTAGAAAAGGGCCAGGTCATTGAGCATCCCTGGGTAACCGGCTCAATTGAAATTGCCCAGCGCCGGGTGGAGCAGCATAATTTCGAAATTAGAAAACAGCTTTTAGAGTATGACAATATCATGAATAAGCAAAGAGAGATAATTTACGGCCAGCGCCGGCAGATTTTAGGCGGGTTTTCTTTAAAAGAAAATATCACCGAGATTATGTATAAGTTGGCCCAAGATTATGTACAAGTCTATCATCAGGTTAATTCCGGGCAATTAGATAGCGCAGGTTTGGTAAATTCTATGCTGCTAAAATTTGGCCTGGCTCTTGATCAGGAAAAGTTTGCTACGTTTGATGCCCAAGAAGCAAAAGAGCAGTTACAAGACGCATTAATTAAAGGCTATGAATCTAAAGAGCAGTCCGTAGGCAGTGATTTAATGCGTAATTTAGAAGGCATGGTTTTTCTGCAGATAATTGACGCGAAGTGGAAAGACCATCTTTACGCTATGGATAACCTGCGGGAAGGAATTGGTTTACGCGCTTATGGCCAGCGTGATCCTCTAATCGAATATAAACGCGAGGCTTTTGATATGTTCAGCCAGATGGTCAGCGCTATTGAAGAGGAGGCGGTGGAAACTATTTTTAAATTACAGCCGGCTAAGCCGGAAAGGTTTAAAGGAGTTTTTAGTTCAGTATCCCAGCACCTGGTGCATCCGGAAGCTGCTAAGTTTGAGCCTTCCCGGGAAGAACCGTCAGTAACCCAGAATCCCCGGGATGATCTTTCACCGGCAGCAATCACTCATCCTGGCGTAGCCCATCCTAAAGTTGGCCGTAATGACCCGTGCCCTTGCGGCTCCGGGAAAAAATATAAAAAGTGTTGCGCAAAATGAGTGGAGTAATCCTAGCTGTTTTATCTGCTTTTCTATTATCGCTTTCCTTCTCCAGTTTTAATCTTGGAATATTTGCCTGGGTGGCGTTTATTCCCCTGCTGGTCGCCCTAGAAAAAAAATCATTCTTAAAATCGTTAGCCATCAGTTATCTGTGGGGGGTTATTTTTTGGAGTTTTACTATATATTGGCTTATTCACGTTACTTTGCTTGGCCAGGTAATTTTAATTTTTGTCCTGGCATTTTATTTTGGTATTTTTGGCTGCCTGGTTTATCTATTTCGCAATCTTACTTTAAAAGTTTACTTGTTTTTTATACCCAGCGCTTGGGTGTTGTTAGAATATGCACGTAGTTATTTATTTACTGGTTTTCCCTGGGCGGTTTTAGGGCTTTGCCAATATCAAAATTTGCCACTTATCCAATTTGCGGATATTACTGGCGCCTGGGGAGTTTCTTTCTTAGTTGTTTTGGTTAATGTTATGTTTTATGCCTGCTGGCGTAAGCAGGTTAAAGTGCGGATTCTTTTACCCGGCTTGATTATTTTAGCGGTTTGTTTAATTTATGGTTATTATAATTTAGCACGCTATTCGGCTACTCCTACTAATAAACCAATTAAAGTTACGGTAATCCAGGGTAATATTTCCCAGGATTTAAAGTGGGATCCTGGCCAGATCGATTTTATCTTGAATAATTATTTCAAATTAACTACTGAATCAATTAAAAATGATCCTCAGTTAATTATTTGGCCGGAGGCATCTGTGCCCGGTATTTTCGGGGAGGATAAATTAGTTTTTGAGCAGGTTTTTTCTTTAGCCCGTAAACTTAATACAGATTTATTAGTGGGTGCGGTTTCGCGCCAACATGAGGATTACTTTAACAGCGCTTTATTTATTGATAAATTAGGCCGGCCGGAAAAAATTTATCATAAATTACATCTGGTTCCCTTTGGCGAGTATGTCCCGCTTAAAGAAGTATTTCCTTTTTTGCAGGCTTTTGCGGTAATCGGTGATATTGCGCCGGGAAAAGAATTTACCATATTTACTAAACCAGATAATTTTGGCGTGCTGATCTGTTTTGAAGACCTTTTTCCCGAACTATCCCGGCAATATATGAACCAAGGGGCAAAGTTCCTGGTAAATATTACTAATGATGCCTGGTATAAAGAAGGGAGTGCCCCTTATCAGCATTTCTCTGCTTCGGTATTGCGGGCAGTGGAAAACCGAACGTATTTAGCCCGGGCCGCGAATACGGGAATCTCCGGGTTTGTTCACCCGACGGGAAAAATCTTACAAGTTGTGCAGGATACAAGCAATAAAAAAATATTTATTAATGGCGCGGTTAGCCAAAATATTTATCCGGTGACTAAAAAATCTTTTTACAGCATTTTTGGGGATTTGTTCATCCTGTTTTGTTTATTATTTGACAGCTGTGTTATAATATCTATTCTAATAAAACGAATTAAGTAATTAGGGACAGCGACTATTTATTAATATAGTAGCGGAGGTTTAAACCTCCGCTACTAGTGAAGGAAAATAGTCGCTGTCCCTAATTAAATCTAGATGAAAAAAATATTCCTGGTTATTTTGATTTTAGCCGTAGCTTATATTTTTGTAAACCTGGCCCTGCTGGATAAACAATATTTTGCCTGCCCGATTAAATACAAAAGTGATCTGGTTATCCGCCAGGATAATTATGGCAATGGCTTATTTGCTTCCGACCGTTCAGGAAAGAGGATTCATAAAGGAATCGATTTATTGTCTAAGGTGGGCACACCGGTTTTGGCCACAAAAAGCGGCCGGGTATTGGCGGCAACCCAAAATCGCGGAATGGGTAAATACGTGATTATTCAGCATAAGCACAATATCATTAGTATTTATGGCCATCTTTCCGAGATAAATGTGCGTAAATATGATTATGTATTCCAGGGGCAGGTGGTGGGTAAAGTAGGCAAGACCGGCAATGCCGCCAATCGCAATATGTTGCCGCACTTACATTTTGAGATCAGAAAAAATGGGGTTCCTCAGGATCCGCTGCAGTATCTTTAACCTTCCGCAGGCTCCATATGGACTACGACGTCAGTTATCCCCGGAATATTTGATTTGATGGCTGCTTCAATTTGATAGCATATTTCGTGGGCATCATCAATATGCATGTCCGGCCGGACCTGTACATGTAAGTCCATATAGATATCATCAATCCTACCCCGGCTGCGGATTTTATGGCAGGCCTGCACACCTTTTATTTTTAATACAATATCAACTATTTTTTTATCGTCGAGAAAAACCGCGGTGTCGCAAAGCACATCTGAGCTTTGTTTAACAATTTGAAAGGCAGCAAAGCCGATAAACAGCGAAATCAGCATGGTCACGATCGGGTCGATTAAAGGAAATCCCATCCGGGTAACAATTAACGAAACAATTACGGAAATTGAAGTGAAAATATCTGCCCGGGTATGCAGGGAATCCGAAACCAGGATGTCACTTTTTAAAGCCACGCCTTTTTTATATTCATAACGCATGACCCAGATATTTACGGCTAAAGTAATAAACATGACCATAAAGCTGCCCAGGTCATTCTGGAAGGCAACTGGGTGGTGGAAGCGCTTTAAGCCTTCCTTAAGTAAATTAAAGGCTACAATAAAGAGCATGGCCGCAATCCCTAACGAAAAAAGTGTCTCATATTTTTTGTGCCCGTAAGGGTGGTCCTTGTCTACCGGCTGGCAGGCAAAATGAATTCCTAATATTCCAATGAGATTAGAAGTCCCGTCAGATAAAGAATGGAACCCGTCCGCAGTCATACTAAAACAGCGGCTGCTTAAACCGTAAATGATTTTAGCCAGGGCCACTGCCCAGTTTAAGAAGAGGATGATTACCAGAATCTTTCTTATTTTTTGATAATGCAGATGGATATCGTTGGCCATGAAATCATTCTAGCGCAATTACTTCTTTTTGCAAATTATTTCTCGACTATGGATTTGCATGATGTTAGAATATAAGTATGCCTAAGCGGAAAATATTCATTTTTTTAGTAGTTTTATTTACTGGTTGCGTAAGCCTGGATAAACCTAATCTTACGCTTTGGCCGGCTTTACCTGGCCTGGAGTTATTTAAGCCGCAAGAGCGCATATTGATTTTAGCCCCGCATCCTGATGATGAAGCGATTGCCTGCGCCGGAGTTATCCAGCAGGCGCTTAAAGCCGGGGCTAAGGTAAAAATAGTTTATTTGACCAACGGCGACCATAATGAGCTGGCTTTTATTGTTTACGAAAAAAGAATAACGATGCGCCAGGGGGAGTTTATTTATATGGGCCAGTTACGCCGGCAGGAGTCTATCAAAGCGATGAAATTCCTGGGCTTGCTTGAGGATGACCTGGTATTTTTAGGGTATCCGGATTACGGGACTTTTAATATCTTTAGCCAGTATTGGCAGACGGCCAAACCATTTCGTGACCGGTTAACCCGGATATCCAGCGTGCCCTATAAAGAGAATCCTTCTTACGGAGCACCATATCAGGGTGAAAGTATTTTAACTGATTTAAAAAACCAGCTTTTAGATTATAAGCCGGATAAAATATTTGTTTCGCACCCGGCGGATGTAAATGTTGACCATAAAGCACTTTATTTGTTTTTGCAGGTAGCTTTGAGTGATCTGGAGAGCTTGATACCTAAGCCTAAGATTTATCCTTACCTGGTGCATTGCGTGGGTTGGCCTAAGCCCAGGCATTACCATCCAGAATTGGAATTGTACCCTCCGGATAAATTTATTGATTCTCAGATTAGTTGGCAGCGCTTAAACTTAAATTTTGAGGAGTTGGAAAGGAAATACCAGTCTATTTTCTATTATAAGAGCCAAACAGCATCCAGCGCTTTTTATCTGCTGGCTTTTGCGCGGGAAAATGAGCTATTTGGCGATTACCCGCTTTTGGAATTGGATCCTCAAACAGTGTTACGGGATAAAGGTATTGCGTATTCTGGCTTTTCCAGGATGTTCGAAGAGTCCGAAGATAATGAAATGCTTAAACAAGATGATACTATTGAAGACAAAGGCCAGGTTAGCTATGCTGAAACAGATAATTACTTTATTGTCCGCGTAGATAAGCCTAAGCAGTTAAGCAGCGGGTTCGGGGTAATGTTTTATATCTTTGGTTATAGTAAAACTACTGTTTTTGCGGCAATGCCCAAAATAAAAATAATTACTGTGGGTAAAAAAATCAAGGTATTTAACGGCAAAAAAATAATTAAGGATCCGAAAGTAATTTTAGATTTTAACGGCAATGCTTTAATTTTAAAGATTCCGCTTGAGTTGCTTAATTATCCGGATTACGTATTGACATCGCTTAAGGCTTATCATGGAAATCTGCCGATTGACGCGGTAGGTTTTCGTAAAATTAAGATTAAATAAACACCCCGCGCTTATAAGGAATTGCGCGGGTGTGCCATTGTGGCAAGGAGAGAGGTATGCTAGAATTTAAAACAGTTAAAATTAATAAACCGGATGACCTTAATTTTATTTTAGGCCAGAGCCATTTTATCAAAACAGTTGAAGATTTATATGAAGTTTTAATCAATGTTCCGCAAATAAAATTCGGTTTAGCTTTTTCTGAGGCCTCCGGAGCTTGTAAGATAAGAAGCGAAGGCAATGACCCGGCGCTTCAGGAGCTGGCGAATAAAAATTTACTGGAACTTAGTTGTGGCCATAGTTTTATTATTTTTCTTAAAAATGCCTATCCGATCAATGTTTTAAATGCTATAAAGAATACCCCGGAAGTATGTAATATATTTTGCGCTACGGCTAATCCGGTAGAAGTGGTGATTGCCCAAACCGAAAATGGCCGGGGGATATTAGGCGTAATTGACGGAGCCAAGCCTCTGGGCCTGGAGAGCCCGGAAGATATCACTTGGCGTAAAAATTTATTACGCAAGATTGGCTATAAGCTTTAATCCCGCTGCGCGGGATTTCGCTAGTTTGTTATGGGTGCTCAATTCCTCTTGCAATTTAACTTACTTTTGTTATAATTTTTTAACCTATAAATATGGATTCTAAAAAATTACTTAAAAGCCTAAATCGTTTTTTAGCCTGGTTCGGTTTAAATACCTGCCTGGGTATAGTCAGGGTTATTCCGGCGAGCTATCTTTATGCCTTTGCCAATAATATCGCTTCTTTGGCGTTTATTTTTGCGGCAAAACAGAGAAAAATCGCTTTGAATAGCTTAAGTATCGCTTTTGGCCAGGAAAAATCTCCGGCGGAAATTAAGAAGATTGCCAAAGATTGTTTTGTTTATATGGCTAAAAGCGCAGTGGAACTGATGTTTCTGATGGATAAGCCGTTTCTTTTAAAAGAGCGGACAGCTATCGTCGGAAAAGAGAACTTGGATAAAGCTTTAGCTTGCGGAAACGGAGTTATTTTAGTCAGCGCGCATTTTGGTAATTTTCCGCTTCTTTTGGGAAGGTTGGCCATGGATGGTTATAAAGCCGGCGGGATTATGCGGCCGATGCGTGATGCCGGGGTGGAGAAAATATTTCTTAAGAAACGGGATAAGTTCGGGGTCAAGACCATTTACAGCCAGCCGCGCAATGAATGTGTGAATAATACTATTAGCGCTTTACGTAACAACGAGCTGGTTTTTATTCCTATTGATCAGAATTTCGGAACTGCCGGAGTATTTGTAAATTTTTTCGGAAAAAAAGCAGCCACGGCTACCGGGCCGGTAATTTTAGCCCAACGCACTAAAGCTGCTTTGGTTCCTTGTTTTATTTTGAGAGTGCCCGGCGATAAACATAAAATAATTTTTGAGCCTGCGTTAGAATTAAAAGAAGGCCAGGACGTCCAGGATACTATCTTAATAAATATTCAGAGGTTGACTGATATAATCGAGTTTTACATACGCAAATATCCTGCGGAGTGGGGTTGGATCCACCGCAGGTGGAAAAGTAAACCGGGATAAAAAGAGGAGGTGTCAAATGGCGGATGAGAAGAAATGCTGTGAAGACAAAAAGGGATGTTGTGACCCGAAGAAAACATTGTCTACGCTTTTAAAAGTTGTCTTAGGCCTGGCATTTTTAGTATTAGGTGGCCTGGCTATTTTAAAATGGTGGGCAGCACTGCTTATGATTGTCCAGGGTTGCATTGGCTTGTTCTTAATTTTAGCTGGCGTAATTACTTTAGCTATAGCTAAAGAATAATAGAACAGCTTAAGCTGTAATTGTGGGGCCGGATTGCGCAAAGTATAGCCGGCCCCATTTTCTTTTTGCTATTATTTAGTTTTAATATATAATGAAGGAAATTAAATCTAACAAGAGAATATAGGAGATTGACATGGAAGCCATTATTAAGAGAGAGTTAATTACCGATAAAAGAATCTGTCAGGGGTTGGCTTGGGCAAGTTTTGTTATTTTAACTACTTTGTCTGCTTTTGTGCGTATACCATTGCCTTTTACTCCGGTACCGTTTACCTTACAAACATTTTTTGTCCTGTTAAGCGGGGCGCTTCTGGGCAAGAGATTGGGGTTATTGACGCAGGTAACTTATCTATTTTTAGGATTAGTTGGCTTGCAGGTGTTTACTGGTTTAGGCAGCGGCATGCTTTATCTTTTAGGGCCTACCGGAGGGTATGTTTTGGGTTTTTGCCTGGCAACTTTTTTTGCGGGTAGTTTATTGACTAACCATAAGCAGGGGCTAGCTACCATTTTTTTAAAATTTCTTTTCTGCGATTTTATACTTTTATTTAGTGGTATGTTTTGGCTTAAAATAACCCTGGCTTGTTCTTTAGCCCAGGCATTTTTGCTCGGAGTTTTACCCTTTGTCTTCGGTGATGTACTGAAGGTAATTTTGGCGACAGCTGTTTATACCAAAACGCATTCGCGGATTAAGGCGGCTCTTTTTCAATAAATAAATGAAAATTTTATTTTTTAAGCTGCTTTCATTATTCCTGCTTTCTCTTTGCCTGGGAATTGGCGCTCATTCCTTCGGAATGAACGCGCATCAGGCCCTTTCCTTAAGTATATTTTCCGCTTCTATTCTGGGAACGCTTTTTTTCTGGGATTTCCGCCTCAGTTTTGCTTTCATTGGGACATCCGTATTACTGATGACCAAAACCATTGATTTAGAGCATGTCATCGAATTCTCATCTCTGGAAGTAATCCTTTTCCTGGTGGGGATGATGGTAATTATCGGCTTACTGAAAGATTGCGGAGTTTTTGCCTGGATTGTCAGCCTGATCCTGCGCATTCCCAGGTTAACCGGCAGGAAGTTTGCTTTATTTATAGCCCTGATATCCGCGTTGCTGGCCTGCACCATTGATGAGGTAACTTCGATTATCTTTATGGTTGTGGCGATCCTGGAAATTTGTGACTATTTTGAGACTAATCCGGTGCCTTTTGTGATTATTTCCGTGTTGGCGACTAATATTGGCTCGGCAGCTACGGTCTTAGGTAACCCCATAGGAATACTTATCGCTTCGAAATCCGGCCTGACTTTTGAAGATTTTATTGTTAAAGCCTTTCCATTGGCGGTAGTTTGTTTATTGGTTACTACTGTCATCCTTTTATTTTGGTATAGAAAATCAATCAAAGTTCTTGATGGCCAGATCAAAAGATTAGGGGCTAATGAAATGTTGATTAAGTTGATTTCGGTACCTCCGGAAAAGGATTTAAAAATAAGCTTAGGGATATTTGCAATAATGTTAGTTTTTATATCTTTGCATCATCGTATGGAAGTGGCCTGGGGGTTACCGGCTAATACTGTTTTATTAGTCGTGCCGCTGGTCGCCAGCGGTTTGGTAATGATCTGGAAGCACCAGAAGGCCAGAAAATATATTGAAAAAGACGTGGAATGGTGGACGCTGCTTTTCTTTCTGCTTTTGTTTGTTCAGGCCGGGACATTAAAATATACCGGAGCCACTATTTTTATTGCCAAACATATGCTGGCGGCAACCGGTAATAATCTTGATCTTTTGATTTCCAGCGTGCTCTGGATAAGCACCATCGGCTCAAGCATATTGGATAATGTAGTTTTAGTAGCGGCTTTTATTCCGGTGGTGCAGGGATTTCAAAGTTTAAATATAAATTTGCAGCCATTATGGTGGGCGTTGCTTTTTGGGGGATGCCTGGGAGGTAATATTACCTTAATCGGTTCCACGGCCAATATCGTAGCCATTGGCATGGTTGAAAAAGAAGATCGTATCAAGATAAGTTTTCTTACCTGGTTTTGGGTGGGTTTAACCGTGGGCCTGATTACGACATTAATTGTTATGGCTGCGCTTTTGTTTATTCCGTTTTACAGAGCTTGACAAATATAAGAAACAGTGTTAATTATATTAATATACAAGGAGGCGCGAAAATGAATCTCGCAAAGGTTTCAGGTATTTTTGTTTTTATCTTATTCATAGCCATGAGCACTTTGGTTGTTTTCGCCCAGGATGCAATTGTCCTAAATTCAAATGATCTCCTGCCTGCGCCGATGCTGGAAAGTTCTGCGGATATGGAAGGCAATATGCAGTGGGTCTGGGGAGAAGTAACTAACCTAGATACCCAAGCTAATACATTTAGCTTAAAATACCTTGATTATGAAAATGACCAGGAGAAAGAATTAGCAGTTGTGGTGGATGAAAATACTACTTATGAAAACGTGAAGAATCTTAATGAGATTAAGATTAAAGATACCCTAAGCGTAGATTATAAAGTAGCAACTGACGGAAGGAATATTGCTAAAAATATAAGCCTGGAAAAGCCAGAAACTTTTCCGGCTGATGCGCAAGATTCTGCTGCCGGTAATGCACAATTAAGCGTTCCTCCTGCGCCAACCGCTGCTCCGGTTTTAGAACAGCCAACCGCTGCGCCAGAAACAGTTGCGCCAGAAGTAGCGCCGGCTGCTGTACAGCAAGCTCAATAATTATTCAAATTGATAAGTATTTTTAGGCAGGGAATTGTATCCCTGCCTAAATTATCTCCAATGCAAAAGATAAAATTAATCATTTTTGATTTAGATGGTACTTTGGTGGATGCCTATCGGGCAATAGAAATTAGCTTTAACTATTGCCTGCGTAAGCTTAAACTTAAACCAGTCAGGCCGGCGATTATCCGCCGGGCAGTTGGTTGGGGGGATAAATTCCTGCTGGCGCCATTTGTGAATAAGCAGGATCTGGATACTATCCTTTCTGTTTATCGTAAGCATCATAAACAAAGCCTGCTTAGGTATTCTAAGCTTTATCCGAAGGCGCGTTTGCTTTTACGGCAGTTTAAGGCTCAGGGCTATAAATTAGCAGTAGCCAGTAACCGGCCAACTGAGTTTTCTCTGATCTTGTTAAAGCATTTGCGGATTAGGGAGTTCTTTGATTTTGTCCTTTGCGCAGATTCATTAAAACATGGCAAACCTGCTCCGGAAATTTTAAATAAAATAGTGCGCAGGTTCGCGTTGCCTAAATCCCAGGTTTTATATGTAGGCGATATGGTTCTGGATGCCCAGGCCGGAAGAAGGGCAGGGATTAAAACAATCATCGTCACTACCGGCTCCAGCGGTTTAGCTGAAATTAAAAAAGAGCAGCCGGCTAAAATAATCCCGGAAATTAGTAAATTAGCCGGTTTAATCTAAATCCTGATGATGTTTACCTTGACAGTTAGATTAATCGGTAATATATTAAAAAGCAAGGTGGAAAGAAACTTCAGGTTATTTGTCTGGGTGGCGGTACTATTTTTGGCAGGGTGTTTTTCTACCCAGCCGCATACCCAATTAGACAAGAGCCTGACTGGAGAAGTTTT
The DNA here is from genome assembly GCA_028712045.1 of Candidatus Omnitrophota bacterium. The sequence goes on from JAQTRA010000010.1 coordinate 18,689, forward strand.
AGAGGCGTATTCTGGCCCTAAGGCAAAATTAGCGATTAGCGATTTTGAATTGAAAACATCCGGAGCCAACACTGAAGTGGGATTGGCTTTAAAAGATGCTTTCATCAGTATATTAAATAATAGCCAGCGATTTTTGATTGTCCCTTTAGCGGAAGCGGATTTAGTGATTAGTGTTGATATTAATGAGTTTGTTCCGGAGAGTTCAGGCGGAAAATCCGGGATAGGCGGCGGGGGCAGCGGCCAGGATAGTTTTATGGGAGGGTTATTGGGCCCGGCTTTAAGCAAATCGAACATGCAATTAGGTTTGCGCATTATTGATCATGCCAGCTCAAGCGTAATCAGTAACCAG
>JAQTRA010000085.1 GCA_028712045.1 Candidatus Omnitrophota bacterium
TTTGGATTAAACGCGGGCTTAAAGATATGATTTTGGAAGTTTTAGCCGAAGAGAGGATCAAAAAAGCCGGCCTTTTTGACTATAAATACATAAATAATATACTTAGCCAGCATATGGAGAATAAGGCAGATAACCGTAAGAAGATCTGGACAATCTTTATGTTTCAGTTATGGTTTAATCAGTATTTAAGGTAGGTAGGGCGAGCATGATATCTTGGATAAAGGAATTCCGGTTTTACCGGCATTTATTTAGATTGGGGAATATAGGGGATGCTTTCAAGGATTATCTTTTATATTCCTTTGTCCAGGATAACTGTAAAACCAACCTCCTGAGCCTGAATTTCCTGATTACTTCGATGTGCAATCTTGGATGCAGTATATGCAGTTTTGGCAGTAATTTAAATTCTGCAGCTAACGGGATTACTGTCAGTGATTTTGAAAAATTTATAGGCAGTATATCCGGAAAAACTAAGCCTGTTCTATTTTTTAGCGGCGGAGAACCTTTTCTTAGGGAGGATATATTTGATATTTTAAAGGTTGTCAAGAAACACGGATTTCAGTGCGGAGTTAATACGAACGGCACTTTGCTGGATGAGGTTAAGATTAACCGGTTAATTGAGTTAGGGGTCGATCTGGTAATTTTTTCCATCTACGGCCCGCAGAATATTCATGATGCCATAACTTCGGTAAAGGGGAGCTATGCGAAGACTTTAGAGGCCGTTCGTTTAACCTGCGCTAAAAAGACTAAAAAAACTAAAGTTATTTTAAGCTCTACCATAACCCGCCAGGGCCTGGATACTTTAGAAACAATTCCTTCTATCGCTAAAGGACTGGGAGTTGATGCGGTTAAATTTGAGCATCTGAATTTTATCACTAGCCAAGAGCTTAGAAATAGACGCCTGGGGACATTGTTAGCCGATTCTTATAATTCATCTGATGGTTTCAGCAGCAAGCTGGTTGAAAGATTGGCTAATATTAGGAAGAAGTACGGCAATTTTGTTTTAATCAAGCCCGATTTAAGCAGCCAGGAAATAAAAAATTGGTATGCAGGGGAATTCCACACTAAAAGAAAGTGTTTTTTTATCTGGCATTCTCTTTTTATCCGTCCAGACGGCATAGTTACTCCTTGTCAGTTTTTGCTCGATTATGAATTGGGCGATATAAAAAAGGATAAACCGGAAAATATGATCAGCGACGGTAAAATTTTCGCCCTGCGTAAATCTTTAGGCAGGGCTTTGCTGCCTGAGTGCAGCCGTTGTTGTAAATTATAAAAATGAAAATCCTCTTAATTAATCCGCCGGGAGATTTGGAAAGATTCTTGGGTAAGGGCAGGAATTTTGTCCCCAGTTTTGAACCTTTAGGCCTGCTATATATTTCTGCGGTATGTAAACAATACGGCTACGAGGTTAATGTTTTAGATGCCTTTGCCCAAAAGATGACTCAGGAGGATATCAAAAATACCATTGCCAAGGACAGGCCGGATGTAGTAGGATTTACTTCTTTTATATCTAACGGAGGGTTGATTTATGAACTGGGCAGATGGATAAAAAGCGAATATCCCGGGATAACGGTTGTATTCGGCAATATCCACGCCGGCGTTTATGCCGAAGCGTACCTGAGGAATAATTGTTGCGATATTGTCGTGCACGGGGAAGGGGAGTATGTATTTTTAAAAATATTGGAGAATATTAAACAAGGGGGGAGCAATTTCTCGGATATCCCCTCAATCTCGTTTTTACATAATAGTGAATTCATTACTACTTCCGGGCCAGCCGTGGTGGAAAATCTCAGCCTGTTGCCCTTGCCGGACCGGGATGCGCTTAAACAAGACCTTTACAATATCTCGGCATTAAGCAATATGCCTTATATCGGAAATAAAAACAGGGTGGCTAAGCATATGCTTACTTCCCGGGGATGCCTGTTTTCATGTTTTTTCTGCGTAGTGCACAATAAGAAGGGGCAGCGTTTTAACGGCCTGGACCAGGTACTAAATGAAATAGAGTTATTGATTAATAAATACCAGGCGGAGTATATTTTTTTTATGGATCCGCTTTTTATTTCCAAAAAAGAACGGGTTATGAACCTTTGTAGCGAGATCAAAAAGAGGAAGCTTTTTTTTAAGTGGGGTTGTGAGGGGCATATAAATTTTGTCGACCGGGAATTAATCACGGAGATGGAAAGCGCCGGTTGCCACGATATTGCCTTCGGAATAGAGTCAGGGGTCCAGCGCTTGCTGAATAATGTAAGAAAGGGCACGCGGTTAGAGGAGATAAATTCGGCGATCAGCCTGATCAAGAAAAATACCAGGATTAAAGTTTCAGGATTATTCATTTTAGGCCTTCCGGGCGAGACCTATACAGATTCCCTATGCACGATAAAATTTGCAAAGGAGCTTCCGTTGGACATGGCTCAGTTCAGCATCTGCGTACCTTACCCGGGTTCGCCGATATTTTATGAATTAAGAAATAAGGGACAGATTGATACCGGTATCCGCGATAACGGGGCCTTAGATACATCGGTTTGGCTGCGTTATTCCGCTTATATTTCTTTTACCCCTAACGAGCCGATTTGGGTGACCCCGGCCTTAAATTCCGAGTTGTTGAAAAAATTACAAAAGAAAGCATTACGGGAGTTTTATTTCCGGCCGGTGCAGATTTATAATAACCTTAAAAGGGTAAATTTTGCAAACCTATGGTCCAGCACCGCTACGTTTAAAGATATGCTTTTTGAAAAGGAATAATATGCTGCAGGGTATTAGTTTAAAGACAGCTTCCGGAAGGCAGAATTTTATTATTTTGCTTTTAATTATTTGTTCCCTGGCGGTGAGGCTGGTCGTCTTTATAAATACCGATAATTCTGATGGGATTGCCATGGGTAGGGTAGTCAACGCGCTGAATATACTTGAGGATCCTGCCTTAAGGAGTAACTTTGACCCTAACGTCTCGGTTTTATACAATTATTCTCTGGCAGCCGTGTTACGTTTTTGGCCTGATCCCCTGAATGGACCCCGGGTGTTTACCATGTTTTTTGGGGTTTTTTCGGTTATCCCGTTTTATTTTCTTATCAAGCTTTTATTTAACGAAAGAATAGCTTTGTTCTCTGTCATCCTTTTAATTCTAGATCCATTCCATATTATGCAAAGCGTCTTAAGCACTTCTGACGCCGCGTTCTATTTATTTTTTTTAAGCTCGCTCTATTATTTATTCAAATTTAATAAACAAAAATCTAACTTTGCTTTTATCTTAGCTCTCGTTTTATTCAATGTCGCTTCTTTATTACGTTTTGAATCCTGGATTTTTATCCCGGTTCTTTCCTTATTCCTTTTTCGGAACAGAAAGAGGTATGTTTTAATGTTTTTCTTTTTTTCTCTCATATTGCCTTCTTTATGGTTATATCTTTGCCATCATTTTTTCGGTGACGTATTATATTCATTCAGGGCTCCGGCGAACACCATGCATATTGAACTCACTATGCTCAATAGGGTTTATTACGTCAGGAGTATATACGCTTTGGGTGAGCTTTTAGCCGACGCCATTACTCCTGCCGTTACAATCCTGGGCCTGTGCGGGATACTCTATGCGGTGTATGAAAAGAAACATCTTCAGCTGGCCTTATTATTTGCCCTTTTATATTGTTTATTTACGGTCAATATGCTCTTTACCCGGATGTGGTTTAATTATCGCAGCACTATTTTTCTGGGAATATTAATTATGCCTTACGCAGTTTATATTATCGAAAAATTGGCTGTGCGCATACGGGTTAATTCCATAATCCTGTTGCTCTTCTTTACGCTTTTATGCGTACCGGCATTTCAGGAAATAATCAATAAATACCTGCCTAGCTTTAAGTTATCCCGCGGGATAGAAGAGCTGGCTACAAAAATCAGGGTACAGGTTAAGCCCGGAGAGAAGGTGATGCTAGTTGCGGATGAGCTGGATGTTTTCGACCAGGATATTATCGTGCGCAGCGGTTTGCCGCCTAGGATATTTTCAGTGATATCCACCATTAGTTGCGTAACGCAGTTAAATACAAAAAAAGATATCAGAGAGTATATACTGTCATTTAAGCCCGATTATCTTGTCTGGTCTTCAGATAGCTGCCTCCAGAAGAAGGTTAACCTTGATCTGGATAAAAATACGCTAAAAGATTTTGGCTGGCGTTTAGAGCTTATTGCCTCGCAGCCTGTCTTTAGCCGCAGCAGCGGAATGCAAAAGTATAACATCTATAAAATTAATTACTCTCAAAATTAATGTTTTAGATTGTAAATTAACTGCCGGGGCTAACAACGAGAAAACCAATGAAAATAATTTTCATTACCAGAGAAGGTTATAATTTATCCGGGGCCCGGATAAGGTGCTGCGGTTTTGCCCGGGAGTTAGCCAGATACGGCCTGGAGACGCGGGTTTTTTCTTTTGCGGATAATCTGGGCGCTCCCTACGGCGAAAATGAATTCA
>JAQTRA010000086.1 GCA_028712045.1 Candidatus Omnitrophota bacterium
GGTCGTCCTGCAGTAGTGGAAATCAAAAAAGAACCGGTAGCCATTAAGCAAAAATCAGTAGCCGACATCAAGAAAAAGAAGAAATAAAAGGGGACGTCCTCCGAGGGGACACCCTGGTTTATAAATTTAAATATGTTCAAAGTAAACTTTAGTTTTTCTAAGAAAGGGCTGATGCGTTATATTTCGCATTTAGACCTGATGCGCCTATTTACGCGCGCGATGCGCCGTGCAGAGTTGCCGCTTAAAATGTCCGAGGGTTTTTCCCCGCATCCTAAACTAAGCTTAAAAAGGGCTTTGAAATTAGGAGTAGAAAGCGAACAGGAAGAAGCTTCCATAGTTTTAAGATACCCAGTTGAGCTGGAAGATTTCAAAAATAGGCTGCAAAAAAAATTACCAGAAGGGATTAGCTTAAAAGATGTCCAAGGAAATTTTAATTAATGCTGAAACACAGGAGAAGCGTGTCGCGATAGTTGAAGACGGCCAGCTTTTAGAGTTTCATATTGAGCGCCCGCAAGACCGCACTATCGTGGGAAATATTTATAAAGGCATAATTGAGGCGGTAATGCCCTCGATTGGGGCGGCTTTTGTAAATATCGGCCTGCCTAAGAATGGTTTTCTCTATTTATCCGAGATTGTCTCCGCGTATGAATCTGTAGAGTCGTCCGTTCAGACTCCGATCAAAGAAGTTAAAAAAGGCCAGGAAGTTTTGGTCCAGGTGGTGAAAGAATCTTTTGGCACCAAAGGCCCGCGGCTTTCCACGGAAATCGGTTTGGCCGGACGGTATTTAGTAATTATGCCGCTGGATAAACAAGGCGGGATCTCCCGGCGCATTGAAGATGAGCCGGAGAGAAGGCGACTGCGGGATATTTTTAAAAAACTTAAACTACCTGATCCGGTAGGTTTTATTGTGCGCACGGCAGCCAGCGGACGCAGCGAGCAGGAACTAGTCCGCGACGCGCAGTTCCTTTATAAATTATGGAAGCGCCTGGAAAAGGTTGCTCAGGAGAAAAAAGCGCCGGCTTTAGTTTATGAAGAGTATGATTTGGCGCTGCGGGCGATCCGTGATTCTTTTACTGAAGATGTTTCTAAACTCATTGTCGATTCTAAACCCGAGTTTTACCGCATTCAGCATTTTATGCGCACTTTTTTAAGTTATTTATCTAAAAAAGTGGAGTTTTACCGGGGTGATGACTTATTCGGCGCTAAAGATGTGGAAAAACAGATCAACCGGATCTTTGAAAGCCATGTTTACATGAAATCCAAAGCTTATCTGATCATTGAGCCGACCGAAGGCCTGGTGGTCATTGATGTCAACAGCGGGGGCTTTAAGAAAAAAGTTAACCAGGAAGAGATGGCTTTTAAAGTTAATTCCGAGGCAGCGCTTGAAATTGCCCGCCAGCTGGTTTTGCGTGATTTAGGCGGCATTATCGTGATTGATTTTATTGATATGGAACGCGAAGGCCACCGCCGGGAATTACTGAATATTTTAAAAAATGCTTTGGCAGTGGATCGGGCAAAATACGATATTGTGGGAATCTCCAAGTTCGGGATTGTCGAGATGACCCGTGAACGAATCCATAAGACCGTGCAGATGCTTTCATTTCATCCTTGTCCGTATTGCAAGGGTAAAGGCAAGCTGCGCTCACCGCAAACCCTGGGAATTTTTGCTTTAAAAGAACTTAAGCGCTATCTCAAGGGCAAAACCTTAAAACAGGCATCGGTTACCTTAGCACCGCCTGTGATTGACGAAATCTTAAAAGATAAGGAGGCCCTGCGCGCAATTGAGCACAAATACCGGATCAAGGTCAACTTGATCTCTAACCCAACCGCGCACCTGGAAGACATCAAAATAGCTTAAAATTAGGGAATTTCCTCAATAATTTCGCTTGACCCTCAAATTGAGCAGGTATATAATATAAAACTCAAGTTTACCAATTTACTTACTTTTAAGGAGGTTGACAAATGTATGCCATAGTTGAAGTTGGAGCAAAACAGTATAATGTTAAAAAAGACGATATTATCGAAGTAGATAAGCAAGTTGTCGCAGATGGCAAGGTGATTATCCTGGATAAGGTGCTTTTAGTCTCCAAAGATAAAAAAGTGGAGATTGGCCAGCCTTACGTTAAGGGAGCCAAAGTCGAAGCTACAGTGATCAAGCAGTCTTTTGGCGAGAAAACCACCGCTTATAAATACCGCAGACGTAAGAATTCACATTGGGAAAAAGGCCACCGGGCCCAACTAACTGAGCTTAAAATTAAATCTATTGATTTAGGCCTATAAAAAAGTGTTCATTGACAGATCCAAAATTACGGTGCGTGGGGGGACAGGCGGTAAAGGGGCGCAAAGTTTTTACCGTGATAAATACCAGCGCGAAGGCGTTCCTGATGGCGGGGATGGCGGTAAAGGCGCGGATATTATTATTAAAGCCGACCGTAATTTACTGACTTTGCTTGATTTTCAGTTCCACCGGCATTTTTTTGGCGCCCATGGCGGCCACGGTTCGGGAAATCATAAAAAAGGCCGCGGCGCAGAAGATATTATTGTCCGTGTTCCTTTAGGGACTTTGATTAAAGATTCCGCTACCGGCTCTATCCTGCGTGACCTGGATAAAGAGGGTGAGCAGGTAATTATTGCTAAGGGCGGTAAAGGCGGCTTAGGCAATAAGCATCAAAAAGAAGCAACTCTGGGCGAGCCGGGAGAAGAGAAAATTATTCTTCTGGATCTGAAACTTATCGCCGATGTAGGTTTAGTGGGATTTCCTAACGCGGGAAAATCTACTTTAATTTCCAGTATTTCTAACGCGCATCCTAAAGTGGCGGCGTATCCATTTACAACTACGGCGCCGATTTTAGGCGTCGCCCAGTCAGGTGATAAAAGATTTGTGGTTGCGGATATCCCGGGTTTAATTGAAGGCGCTTCGGAGGGACGCGGTTTAGGTGATGAATTCTTAAAGCATGTTGAGCGCACCAAAGTTTTAATTCATGTCATTGATATGGCTGGTTTCGAAGGCCGGGATCCGCTGGATGATTACAAAAAGATCAATCTGGAGTTAAAGAATTATAACAAAGCTGTATTTAAAAAATCCCAGATTATTTGCGCGAACAAAATGGATTTAGAGGGCGCAAAAGAAAATTTGAAGCGCTTTAAAAAAATAATTAAGAAAACAGTTTATCCGATATCAGCGTTAGAAAAACAGGGATTAGAGGAGCTAGTCGATGCAGTCGCGAAAAAAGTGTAAAAGAATTGTGGTTAAAGTTGGTTCAAGTTTGTTTGCTACTGAAAAGAACAAGCTGGATATGGGCTTAGTCAATAAAATTGCCAAGCAGATTTCGGATTTAATCCGGCAGGGCAAAGAAGTGGTGGTGGTTTCATCGGGTGCGATTGCTTTGGGTATGACAATTCTAAAGCTTACCCAGCGGCCAAAGAAATTAGAACAGTTACAGGCAGCCGCGGCAATTGGCCAGCATGAGCTAATGCATGTTTATAAACTTGCGCTTAAAAAATACAAATTAAATTGCGCGCAGTTACTTTTAACCTGGGATGATTTCCTTGGAGAACGTTATGCGAATGCCAAGCATACGCTGAATACTTTGCTCAAGTTAAAATGTGTGCCGATTATTAATGAAAATGATACTGTGGCAACCGAAGAAATTAAACTTGGGGATAATGACCGTTTGTCAGCTTTAGTTTCGATATTGGTAGGCGCAGATCTTTTAATTATCCTTTCGGATGTTGAGGGTTTATTAGATAAAAATAAAAAACTAATCCGGCAGGTGGAAAAAATTACCGGTGAAATAAAATCTTTAGCCTGCCCGACGAGCAAAAATACCTGTGTCGGCGGCATGGTGACTAAAATTGAGGCCGCGCGCATTGCCGTTGAAGGTGGCGTGCCTTGCGTAATTGCCAGCGGGCATAAAGATAAAATTATCAGCCAGATAAGTAATGATCCATATTCTTGCGGGACTATTTTTTTAACTAAATGAAAAAGAATCTTAAAAAAGAAATCGAAGCTATTGCCAAACAAGCTTTAGCTGCTTCGCGGACGCTGGCTAATTTGCCTTCAGCTGAGAAGAATACAGTGCTTAGGAGTATGGCTTCGGCATTACTAACTGAGCAAAAAGATATCTTGGAGGCTAACAAAAAAGATATCGCCAAGTCGCGCGGTAAGAGCAAAGCTTTTATTGACCGGCTGACTTTAACGCAGGCTACAATTAAGCAGATGGCGGATTCCCTGCTGGATATTATTAAGCTGGAAGACCCGGTAGGGCTGGTTCTGCGTAGCTGGAATACGGCTAACGGTTTAAATATTCAGAAAGTCCGTTGCCCGATCGGAGTGGTGGCGATAATCTATGAATCCCGTCCGAATGTAACCAGCGATTGCATCGGGTTATGTTTTAAA
>JAQTRA010000011.1 GCA_028712045.1 Candidatus Omnitrophota bacterium
TGCCAATCATAAGAAAAACCCATCCGCTTTAATTCCGTTTCCATATCTTTGATGCACTTATGCGTCCAGATATCCGGCTTAGTCTTATTTTTAATCGCGGCGTTTTCCGCTGGCTGGCCAAAAGCATCAAACCCCATGGGATGCAGGACATTATAACCCTGCAATCTTTTAAAACGGCTGGCGACATCGCCAATAGCATAATTACGCACATGGCCCATATGGATTTTTCCCGACGGATAAGGAAACATTTCCAGCAGGTAATATTTCTTGCGCGTTTCATCCACTTGCGCGCGAAACGCCTGCTCTTTGAGCCAATTATTTTGCCATTTTTCTTCGATTTCTTTAAAATTATAAAACATATTTATTTCCTGGCTAGTTTTCTAACCATCGCTAAATTTTCTTTATCACTGTTTTCAGTGCTCTTAGGCGTTTCTAAAATCATCGGGATATTTTTTAGTTTTGGATGATTAATGATCCTTTTCATCCCACTTTGCCCAATATGGCCTTTACCAATATGGTCATGCCGGTCATGGTGGCATCCAAGCTCGCCAGCTGCATCATTAAGGTGAATTAACTTGATCAATTTTACCCCCACCAACTCCTCAATTTCATCAATCATTTTTTCTAAACCGGCTTTAGTGGATAGATCATAACCGGCCAGATAAGCATGCGCAGTATCCAAACACAAACCCACACGGGCTTTATCTTTTAAACCCTTTAAAATTTTTTGCTGATGATAAAACCTGTACCCCAGCCAGGAACCGCTGCCGGAGGTATTCTCCAGCAATATCCCGACGCCAGAACCTTTAGTTTGCTCTAATATCTTATCCAGAGCCGCAACCAGCCGCTTGATCCCGGCATCCTCGGAAGTTTCTTTATGGCTGCCCATATGCGTAACAATATAGTCAGCGTTTAATTTATCCGCTTCCTGGATGTCTTCAATATAAGCCTTAATTGAACCATTGTAAAGGCGCATATCCGGAGAGGCCAGATTGATCAGGTAAGATATATGGATAAAAACCGGGTTGATGTTAAATTTTTTACGCCGCAAATTAAACTCGGCGATATCGCCCGCATCCAGCTGTTCTTGATTTCTCCAACGCTGCGGAGAGCGGCTGAAAAACTGCATAGTCTTACAACCCAAAGCCTGCGCGATATCTAAAGTTTCATAAATCTTCTTTGCCCCGGAAACGTGCACGCCAAGAATCATAGTATTTAGATTATACTCCTGCTGGAAATCAGCGTCAATAACTTATAAAACAAAAAGGCGGAGATTATCCGCCTTTTTGCATAAAATTGGTGGAGCTGAGGAGGATTGAACTCCTGACCCCTTGCATGCCATGCAAGTGCTCTCCCAGCTGAGCTACAGCCCCAGAATTAATCTATTGACCTTTGCTATTTTAGAATATAAAATAGACGACGTCAACTTAAAAAATCATGCCGAAGTGGTGGAATGGCATACACGTCGGTCTCAAAAACCGATAAGGGCAACCTTGTAAGGGTTCAACTCCCTTCTTCGGCACTTTTTAAAGATAATTGGGGTCGGATCTATTTTCCTGAAATTAAATAGATCCGACCCCAATTTAATGAATGGTAAAATTAAGCAACGTTCCGCAAACTAAAGCAACAACCAGCATAATCAGGGTAGCTTTAATTAAATCCTTTAACCCCAACTCCTTAAAAAACACGATAAAAGTCGCCACGCAGGGAAAGGATATCGCTAAAAGCACAGCAGTAATAAACAACTGCTTAGCAGAAAGCGCCAGCGGCATAAGCATACCCACTGCCACATCTTTTCTAAATAACCCCATCACTAAAGAAATCACTGCTTCTTTGGGCAAGCCAAAAAGGCCTTTAACTACCGGGGCAAATATACTAGTAAAAAAATCAAACAACTTAAAATATAAAAGTATATTAACTATTAACACGCCTAATAAAACTAACGGCGCAGCCTCAATCAAGAAACCCTTAATGCGAAAAAATAATTTCTTCCACAATGTAACCAGCGACGGAAGCCGGTAAGGAGGTATCTCAACTAAAAGTTCCGGGCTGTAGCCTTTAGTTGTCTGATTAAGGATCACACCCAAAACTAACCAGATCGCTAATAAAACAAAATACACCCCCGCAACATAATACCCGGAAAATTTCCCTAATAAACCAACGATCATCGCCTGTAATGCAACGCAAGGCACTCCTATTGAAATCAATGTCGCGGCAATAAAACGCTCACGCTTAGACTCTAAATTACGCGTAGCTAAAATCCCGGGAACATTACAACCTAATCCTAAAAGCACAGGTATGATCGCAAAACCGTGTAGGCCAATACGGTGTAAAAGATTATCCAAAAGCATGGCTAAACGCGGCAAGATTCCTATATCTTCCAATAAACCTAAAACAAAGTAAAACGAAATTATATAAGGCAAGACCATAGCAAATTCAATATAAGGAGCAGTAGTTAATATGCCTAAGGATTGTTTAAAATCAATCTTGCTATTAATTAAATCCCCGATTAACAAGTGATGGATAAAACTTTCTTCGCCTAAGAATGAACTGAACTTGATTAAAAGCGGCTGATAAAAATTAAAAAATATCGGATCGGCAATTCTGTTGATCAAGTTCTCACCGATAAAACGCACAATTTGAAAAGAAGCCAGAATCACTCCTACAGCAATAAGCGCGCCGCTGAATGGTTTTAACGAAGCATCCTCCAGAATCTCACGAAAAGTATGATGCCGATGGGTTAGGCGTTGCACCTGTTCAATGATCACACCGATCTCCTGCCAGCGTTCCCGATGCGAAAATTTCTGGCTTAAAACCGGCTTACTTTCATGGATCCTGGCCAGAAGCAGTTTTATGCCTAAGCCGGTAATCGCGCAAGTTGAGATTACCGGAACCTTTAAGATCTCTTCCAGTTTATCAAGCTCCAGGCTGACTCCGTGATGTTTAGCTTCATCACACATATTTAATGCCACCACCACCGGTAATCCGGCCTCAAGTAACTGCAAAGTTAAATAAAGATTACGCTCTAGATTAGTGGAGTCAACAATGTTAATCACCACCATTTCATCTTTAGCGCACTCATTTAGCAACGATACCGCGACCTCTTCGGCTTTAGAACTAGGTTCAAGCGAATATGTCCCCGGAAGATCTACGACTTCGATCTCCTGATCCGCAAGTTTTAAAACCCCGCGCATAATCTCAACCGTTGTGCCGGAATAATTAGAAGAAATAACCTGCACTCCGGTAAGCCGGGAAAAAACCACGCTTTTACCAACATTAGGGTTACCAATTAAAAATATTTTTTTAATCATTGTACCTCGATGACAATTTTGTTCGCTACGCCATGGCCCAAAACTAATACGCTGCGGCCGACTTTAATCGCTACCGGGCCTTTCAACCCGATATGGCTGATCTTAGTAACCTCCCGGCCCTTATAAATACCCATACTCATAAATTTATTCTGCAAAGCTGCGCCGGCAGAGATATCGTAAATCATCCCTTTTTGCTTTCCGTGCATCTGGGTTAAGCTTATTTTCTTAGCCATTATTTTATATAGCAGGCTATCGCCTTATACACCCGGCTGGCCACAATTTTATAACCCCGCGCATTTGGATGCAAAAAATCACTTTTCATCGCCGGATTAGTAATAATCCTGTTTAAAACTCCGGGAATAAAAATTACTTTTTCCTCAGCGGCTAACTTCTTAAACGCAGCCCGATACTCACTAAAAAACATCCCCGCGCTGATATCCACTAAAGCCACCATCGCGCCTTTTGCCTGAATACGTTGGATGATCGTTCTTAAATTCCTGACCGTATCTTCTTTAGGAATCTTTTTTAAAAAATCATTACCGCAAAACTCCACAATAACCAACCGCGGATTTTTAAGCAAAACATCATTTTCCAGCCGGCCTAAAGCAGAAAAAGTCGTATCACCATCAACTCCGGCATTAATCACCGGAAACTTAACCATGCTTCTTAAAGCCGTAGGATAATCCTCACCGGAATTTGCTCCATAGCCGAAAGTAATGCTATCTCCGAAACAAATAATATTTGCGCCGGTAGCATCAAGATTTTTAATCTCTAGCTTAAAACATCCGACAAGAAGAATACTCAAAATAACCAAAATATATTTTAATTTATTCATTTTCATGCCTTAACCTCAATTGCCCGCAAGCAGCAGAAATATCCTGCCCCCGTTCTTTTCTTAAAGTAACATTAATCCCGGCGCTAAACAACTTATCTTTAAAAAAAAGTACCTCGCGCGGCGTTGGAGGAAAAATCTTTAATTCTGTAATCGGATTTGCCGGTATCAGGTTTACCTTGGCTAACCTTAAATCTTTTAAAAGAGAAATTAATTTTTCGGCATCGCATGCCTCAGAATTAAAACCCTTAACCAGAATATATTCAAAAGTAATCTGCCGATTGGTTTTAGCAATATACTCCTGGCAGGATTTAATTAACTCAGCTAAGGGATATTTTTTATTTACCGGCATAATCTGCGAGCGTAATTTATCGTCGGCAGCATGCAAAGATATGGAAAGCTCAACCTGCAAATCTTCAAGAATAAGTTTTTCCATACCCGGGATAATCCCGCAGGTTGAAATAGTTATCCGCCTGGCGCCGATATTAAACCCCTGCGGCGAATTAATTATGCGAATCGCTCTAAGTACAGCATCGTAATTGTCCATCGGCTCGCCAGTGCCCATAAACACAATATGCGTTAAACCTGCTTCACCGGAGTTATTCTTCAGATAAAGCACTTCATCTAAGATCTCACCTACGCTTAAATTACGCTTAAAACCGCCTAAGCCGCTGGCGCAAAATTTACAGGAAAATTTACACCCTACCTGCGAGGAGATGCAACCGGTAACCCGCTGGCTAAAAGGTATATTTACTGCCTCAATAAAATTCTCATCCTTAAGTTTAAAAAGAAATTTAGTTGTCCCATCACTGGATTCCTCTAAATCCGCGATCTCTAAACCTAAAATGTAAAATTCTTCATCAAGTTTCTTTCTTAAGGCAACCGGCAGATTACTCATATTGCTAAATTCATAAGCGCCTTTTTGGTAGATCCAGGCAAATATCTGGCTGGCATGGTATTTCGGCTGCCCCCAAGAAAGCAGTTTAACTTCCAGCTCTTTCAAACTTAACTCTTTAATATCCTGCATAATTATTTACTTTCTTAGTAATTCTTTATCTATTTTACCGGTGCGGTTTTTAGGAAGTGCCGGCCAAAACTCAAAATAATGCGGAATCTTAAAATGCGCTAAATGCAGGCGTAAAAAATAACGTAAATCTTCTTCGCTGATGCTTTTACCTTCTTTAAGGACCAGGAATGCCTTGGGCACCTCTCCTCTTAACTTATCCGCCACCCCGATTACCGCGGCTTCCGCAATATCCGGATGCTTTTGCAGGACCGACTCAACTTCAGGCTCAAAAACAATTTCCCCGCCCACCTTAATCATCTCTTTTTTCCTGCCCACAATATAAAGAAAACCTGCCGCATCAATTTTCCCCAGGTCCCCCGTATAAAACCAGCTATTGCGGATAGTTTGGCCGGTTAATAGATCATCCTTAAAATAGCCGTCAGTAACTACCCAGCTTTTTACCGCCACTTCACCTGGCGAGCCAGCGGGTAATTCACGGTCGGTTTCATCAAAAATCTTTACCTCAATCCAAGGCGCTGGCCGGCCCACGCTTTCAATATTTCTTGACCCCATCGGCAAAACTACCGTCGGAGCATTCGTTTCAGTAAGCCCCCAACCATTTAAAAGAAAAGCCTTGGGGCAAAATTGCTGGAACCGGCGTAAGGCATCCGGCGAATTAGACGCGCCAAAAGTAACGATCCAGCGTAAACTTGATAAATCAAATGTCTCAAACTCTTTTAACTGTAAAAGCGCGTAATACATCGAAGGGACAATCCAGAAAAAATTGACTTTATGATTCTGGACATTTCTTAAAAAATCTAAAGGCGCAAACCTCTCCATTAAAACCAGGGTTAAGCCAAAAGTAATCGTATTCTGGATATAAATTAATCCGCCTAAATGCGAAAAAGGCAAAGCGCAAAGCGCAGTATCTTTAGCCCCAATATCGGCGTTAACAAAAAAAGCCATGGATTTCGGCGGGGCATCCAGCTGGGTATAGTTTATTAAAACCCCTTTGGGTTTTCCGGTTGTGCCGGAAGTATAAAAAATTATCGCGTAATCTTTATCCTCAACTTTGATTTTTGGGGCTTGCGGCTGGCTTTGATTTAAAAACTCTTCAAAACTTAAAACATCAGCTTCCTGCGCCTGGCAAGAAATAATATTTTCTAAAGAACTTACTTTATCCCTAAGGCTGGCAAATGAAATATTAGCCTTATGCTTAGTAATTAATAGTTTGGTTTCCGAGTGATTAAGGCAAGTGACTAATTCATCTTCGGTAAGCATGAAATCTAGCGGCACGCAGCAGGCGCCCACCGACCAGATCGCCAGATAACTGTAAATATACTCCGGCCAATTGGGAAGATAAATCGCTATTTTATCCCCGCGTTTTATTCCCAGTTTCAGCAGGCTTTGGCTAAGAGAGAAAACTTTATCTTTGAGTGTAGTAAAAGAAATCGGTTCGTCGCGGAAGATAATCGCGGGCTTACTGCTATATTTTTCGGCTGCCTGCTCTAAAACACTGATGACATTCATTTAGAATCCATACCAGTAGTTCACCAATGGCTTGCCTTGTTCAGATTGGTCTAAAATTACATTTTTAATCCGGGTATATTCTAAGAAGCCTTCTTTGCCTAATTCTTTACCAAAACCGCTCTGCTTAAATCCGCCGTAAGGTAGTTGATTATAAAACATACCGTAAGTATTGATCCAGATTGTCCCGGCATTGATTTTTTTAGCCAGTTCCTGGGCTAAGAACAAATCACTCGTCCAGATACAGGCCGCTAAACCAAAATCTACGCTATTGGCTAAAGATGCTGCTTCATCGGAACCGGAAAATTTATGGATCAAAACCACCGGGCCGAACACCTCTTCCTTAAATATATGCGAATGCGCGCTGACATCAACTAAAACTGTCGGCTCAAAAAAATAACCGTTTTTAAGCTCCGGCTGATCCGGAATTTTCCCCCCGCAGAGCACCTTAGCTCCCTCGGCTTTTGCTTTTTCAATATAAGCCACTACTTTTTTACGCTGGGCGTCGCTGATCAAAGGGCCCATCTGAGTTTGAAAATCATCAGCTAAACCCAATTTTATTCGTTTAGCCTTTTCTACAAAACTTGCCACAAATTTATCATAAATATTTTCCTGGACAAAAATACGCGACATCGCCGTGCACATCTGCCCCTGGTTTAAAAATATCGAAACTAAAGAACTATTTACCGCGACATCTAAGTCAGTATCGCCAAATACCAGGCTGGCGGATTTACCGCCTAGCTCCATAATCGATTTTTTTACATTTTTAGAAGAATATTGCAGGATCTGCTTGCCTACTTCATTGCTCCCGGTAAAAGAAATCATATCCACCCGTTTATCCGCGCAAAGCAATTCACCTATTTTCATGCCGGGTGCGTTAATTACATTTACTACCCCGGCGGGCAATCCGGCCTGATGAATGATTTTAGCCAGCTCTAAAGCCGTAAGCGGGGTAAGGCTAGAAGGCTTTAAAATAACTGTATTGCCGGCAGCTAATGCCGAAGCTAATTTCCAGCAGGCAATTAAAAGCGGATAATTCCAGGGGATGATCAAAACTACTACGCCTAAAGGCTCACGAGTTAATTTAGCTTTGGCATCCTCCGACACATGGATATCTTCGGCTTCCAGATAATCAATAAAATTATTAGCCACAAACTCAAATGTCTTAGCACTCGAAGGAATATCCATAAAAGTGGTTTCTTTGATGGGCTTGCCGGAATTTTGCATCTCCAGTTGGGCAAGATTAGCGGCGTTATCTAAAATTCCCTGGGCAATTTTAAAAATAAACTCTTTACGCTGGGCTAAAGAAAACTGCGGCCAGGGGCCATGGTCAAAAGCCTCTCTGCTGCTAGCCAAAGCTAACTCTACTTCTTTGGTTGAAGCCAGCGAAGCTTCAGCAATAACTTTGCCGGTGGAAGGATTAATAATATTCTGTTTATCTAAAGTTTCGATAAACTGTCCATGAATAAATAACGGGCATTTTAAATTCATTGGATCCTGACCTCTTTAAATAAAGCAAATAACCTGGTAAACGGAACATACCATTTGGAAAGCTGGCCTAATTGGCCGGTTAATTTCATTTTTCCCTGGGTCACCGCCACAAAACAATCTAATTTCCCTAAAAATACCTGTTCCCAGACTAAAGCCGGAGCCGAAATCACAAAAGGCGCGTCGCTATCTGTATCTAATTTAACAATTTTACCTTTTTCAAAATTAAATTTAAAAACATTATCACTGGCATCAAGTTTAATGGCTAATTTTAAAGTTAAATCCAGCTCTTTGCCTTTTTGAGCAATGAATTCATCTTTGTTCACTAAATCTACAATCGCCTGGATATGCGGTTGGCTAAACATAATGTACGCCGGTTGATCGCGCTTTAAATCATTTTTCAAAGCTGTATCTAAATCATCCAGAATATCCTTATCAAAAAGCCGGGCCAAGGCTGCGGACTTAACTGCCTCTTCTAAGGCTTCCGTAAGGCTTAAAGCCTCCTGAAAATTATCCGCGATCGCGACTGTGCCATGATTTTTTAAAACCACCAGATTATTAGTTTTTAAAGCGGCGATAACTGCTCCCGGATCAGTAACCGTCGGAGTTTCCTGAAGGATCACCGGAATATCCCCCAGGTAAAATTTAGTTTCAAAACTCATCGCCTTAAGAGTTTTACTCACGGCAAAATATCCGTTGATTAACGGCGGATGGCAATGCACCACTACTTTTGCCGGAAAGTTTTTATAGACTAAAGCGTGTAAAGGCAGCTCTGAACTGGGCTTGACGGCGCCGATATATTTGCTGTCAGCTAAATTTACTTTAACAATATCGTTTTCGCTTAACTGGCCAAGATACGTACCGGTCGCAGTAATCAAAATATTTTCTGCGTCTAATTTCGCGCTTAAGTTACCGGATTTAGCCACGGCTAGGCCCGCATCATAAAGGCGCTTACCGACTTTGATTATCTCCAACTTTAATTCTTGTTCATTCATATTTAGACCTTTAAATAAATGTGCTTGGTAATTAATTTTGCCGGGGTAACATCAAAAGCCGGATAATACGCTTTAACTTCTTTGGGCGCAAGGAGCAACCCCTGATAAATTTTAAGCTCATCATCCGGCCGGATTTCTATTTTAATATCTTTGCCTGTTTTTAACTTTGATGGCGGCGGGCAAAGGACATAAAAAGGAATTTTAAAATAATTAGCCACTACCGCAATCTGATAGGTGCCAATTTTATTAGCAATATCGCCGTTTAAGGTTAAGTGGTCTGCTCCGACGATAACTTTAGTAACTTTGCCTAAGGATAATAAATATGCCACCATATTATCAGTAATAATCGTCACCTCAAAACCCGCGCGCATAATCTCCCAGGCAGTGAGCCGGGAACCCTGCAAATACGGCCGGGTTTCTGTAACGTAAAAATTTATTTTCTTACCCTGCTCTAAAGCAAATTGCGCGATTAACGGCATTAACCCGCTGACATTACAATGCGTTAAAATTACATCCCCATCTTTTAATAAATCTGCCGTATCGTGCGCTTGCTGAATTCTTTTTTGCTTAAGCATCTCTAAAAAACCAAAAATAGTTTTTTCTAAAGGAGCACCGCTTTTTTCCCACCCTAAAACTATCTCGGTTAAAGATTTAAAAGACAAAGTCGGCCGGGTGGCATTAAGTGCTGCGGCAACATCCGCCAGATTTTTATTCTGTTGTTTGCTTAAAATAAAAGTATACATTACCAAAAGTACCTGGCCCACAGCGCGGGTTTTCATCTGCTTAATTGCGCTGCATGCCTGTAAGTAATTTTTAGCCTTGATATAGACGAGCTTTTGCGGAAGCTGGGTCTCATCCAGGATAGAAATCGTATTAGCTTTTAATTGAATCGGCCAGAAAAGCGGAGAAAATTTCATTTATTTTCCTTCTAATTTTTTAACTAATTCTAAGGCGATTTTGATCAAATTCGACTCAGCCATATAATAAAGTGGATTCATAAAGCCCATTTCCCCGGTAATGACATTGTCGCTTACCGCTAATATAGAACAAGCCTTAATATTATAGGTCTGACAAATGGTTAAAAGGGTTGAGGAAACCATATCCACAGCCCGGGCGCCTTCTTTACGTTTAGCTTCGACGATCTCGCGTGTTTCGCGTAATAAAGCATCCGTGGTCCAGGACTTACCGCGATGCACAGTTAAGCCCATGCCCTGAGCAATCTCAAACAAAAGATCAGATAGCTTCTTATCACTTACGGTCTTAAAATCTTTACCCACATAATATGGCGTTACCCCGTCGCCGCGGATAACCTCATCCACCACAAATAAATCCCCTACCTTAATATTCTCATCAAGCGACCCACAGGTGCCGACACGGATAATATTC
The DNA here is from genome assembly GCA_028712045.1 of Candidatus Omnitrophota bacterium. The sequence goes on from JAQTRA010000011.1 coordinate 10,546, forward strand.
TGGATTCCCGCGTTGCACATTACTTCCGTAGTAATCGAAGTATCCGTAGAAAACCTACCACCATTGATCCCGGTAACTTTAATTCCTTCATAGGTGCCGGTATACATAGTGTATTCCATAAAAGAAAAATTGCGCACGGGATTCTCAATTTTCTTCATTAAGACATCCAGCCGGTCACGCGGCCCGGGCACAATCGCATATTTACCCACATCAGCCGGCCTCAACTGCACCATCTCCGTTAAATCTCTTCCAGTTAAATGAACATTTTTCTGCATTTGCATTTTATTTCTCCTTATCAATTAACGCGGCTGTCTTGTCTTGTTTCTCGCGGGACGCTTGTTTTGCCCCTGCGAGGCAAAACTGCGCTCGCGTCGGATGGCGTCGCTCTGCCGTGCTTCGTAATAGCCGGGCAACCGTGCCCGCTCCTGGCCTCCACGCCCGCTCGAAATCAAGCCAAGCCACCCGCTATAAATAAAATTTATCTCGCTAAAATACTAAAGAGCAAATATTCTCTCTAAATTTTTACCCAAAATACTTTCCTTATCATCCCCGGATAAATCTAAATCCTTGACCGCTTTAATGCCACTAGCAATATCTTGCTTTGCCGGCCAGTCACTGCCCCATAAAATCCGCCGGGCACCCATAAGTTCCAGGGCAAGCGCAAAATTCGCTTTCGTGGTATCCCCGCTGGTATCCACGTAAATATTTTTAAAATATTCTGATGGCGCGGCCTGCAGATCCTTAACAAAATTCATTCCCCGCAGCATCGCATAAGTCGCATCAAATCGCTGCTTGAGATAACAGATCGCTCCGCCAAAATGCGCAAAAACAAAATTTACTTTGGAATAAAGCCGCAAAACATCCGACATCAGCAATTTTCCGATTGAAATAGTCGTATCAAAAACATATTCCACCACCGGAGTAAGCAAAGGGTCTTTAACCCGCTCATAACCTATAGGATTAACAATTTGCGAGTGCACAAAAATCGGGATATTCTTCTCGGCTGCTTGTTTATACACCGGTAAAAACATCAGGTCATCCAGATAGATCCCGTTATAACTGGAAGCCAGGGAAATCGCCTTAAATCCCAATTCTTCCGTCGCCCGCTTGATCTCTCCAATCATATCAATAGAATTATCTACCGGTAAAATTGCCGCGCCGATAAACCGATTACCATAACGTTTAAGGATTTTGCCTACATTATCATTATAAATATGCGCCACTTCACTGATACTGCCTAATTTTAAATGCGCATCCGTAGTCGGATAACTCAAAACTGCCTTGTCAATTCCTGAGCTATCCATCATTTTAAGCTGCGCTTCAATATCACCCCACCCCTTATGAAAAAAATGGGAGTTGGTGATAATTTCATCCGGCAGCCAATGGCTATGCGCGTCAATTAACATTTAGTGCTCCGTGCTCCTTAAAATACGCTGCAGCATCTCTCTTTCATAAAGCCTTTTAATATCTTCTAAGGCCCTTCTGCCCAGTTCTTTGGCAATTAATTTCTCAATAGCGTTGAGTTTCATATCCAGAAAAATAAAATCCGGGTTTGTTTTCTTACCCTGGTATTTTAAATCCATACAGGCTTTTTCTTTACTGGAGATATAATCCCGGAAACCATCAATAAGCTTCTCTAATTCAACTTTTTCATGCGGTAAATAAGCACCCAGAAGCGTGCTTTCCAGCTCACTTAAAATATCTTTATCAATCTCAGTTTGCGTAAACTTACGCTCGTATTTATCAAACGCCTCTTTGGTAGTTTTATACAACCAGACAAAATACCTTTTTTGTAAATTCCTTACGTCTTGTTTGTTCATCTTACCTCCGTTATTTTTTCACCAGTTCCACTGTGTCAAAATAAAGCGTGCCTTTAGACCCGGGAAGCGGCTCAAACTGGCAAACCTTGATCGGAAAATCAATCTGCCCGTTTTTATCCGCGCCATCCGGCTGCCAATCATCCCGCACCGCGAATTTATCAAAACTGCAGACTACTTTTTTCCATCCCTTAAAATCATCTTCGACGATAAAACGCCAGATCTCTGAACCGCTATCCTTAATATCAAAAGCAATCTTGGCCTTAGAATTTGTCCCGTAAATATAAAAAGATAAGGCACTGTAATTTTCCCACTTTACATCTGATGGTTTAAGCGTCCAATTCGCGTTCTTAGCATCCAGGCCGGTACCGCGGGCAACATAAATATAACCTCCGGCAACAGCATCATAAACTACTTTTAACGATTGGTTGCCGCTATTCTTAATATCCGTAGATTGGGTTACTTCCACTGCCGAGCCGTTACCGGCGCCAAAATCAACTGTCCCCTCCGGGCCGCTGGAAACTGAAATCTCAAAATCATCAAGTAATAAATCATCACCTTCGGCTGAACAAGGTTGCGCAGTTAATAACATTGCCAAAGCTGCTAAAAATGCGAATCTTTTCATTTCCCTACTCCTTTTTTGTTGTTACTTCGTTGGATGTTGTTGTTTAAATGGTATTACCGGAGCTGTCCAGGGAGTTTGCTGATTAATTACGGAAATCTCCAAAGGACAGACATTCGCCGGCACAGTTAAAGCAAAACGCACCGCGTCTTCTATTGCCTGTGTACTCATTAAACGCGAATTATCATTAGTAATATCTTTAAGTTTGCCGGTTAAATCCGTATCAGTTACTCCGGGCAAAATTGAAGTCACTTTAATCCCGTGATCACGCAACTCCCAGAACAAACCTTTGGAAAAGGCCCGCAAACCCACTTTAAGTGAACTGTAAACAATAAAATTTCTCGGCACCGGGTCAACCAAAGTTGAACCGGAAACAATATTGATGATTGCTCCGGATTTTTGGCTGATCATATCATTAATTACCAGCCGGATCAGACGCACATACCCCAGATAATTCGTATGCGCTAATTTTTCAAAATCTTCAACCGGCTGTTTTTCAAATGCATACTGGCTGGATACTCCGGCGCAATTAATTAAAATATCGATCTTGCCAAACTTTTCTTTGGTTTTGCTGACCAAATTCTCTAAATCCTCTAACTTGGCCACATCACAGGGAAGGGCTAAAACCTCAACTTTGTATTTCGATTTAATTTCATCGGCAGTTTCTTTTAAAGGGCCCTCACCGCGCGCCGCAATCGCCAGGTTAATCCCCAGGCTGGCAGCAGTACAAGCCAACGCCTTGCCAATACCCCGGCTAGCGCCGGTAAGAATCGCAACTTTACCTTTTAAATCCGTGCTCATAATTGCCTCCGTTATTATTTTTCAAATCGAAAAATTTTTTCCAGAAATAAAATTAAAAGCAGCGCACTGCCAAAAACAATAAAGCCTAAATTAAAACTTCTCTGCATCACTAAACCGCCTAAACTTACGCCCAGGCCGCCGGCAATAAAACGCACTCCGCTATTTAAGCTGGCCGCTTCATTTAATAATTCAGCCGGTAAATCAGTCAGCATAGTCGCCAAACCTACATGATTAAAGGTCCAACCCAGGCCCCAGATAATCATAATTAAACCAAGTAAAATTAAAGGCAGCTTTAATAAAAGCAGCGCGATACAAAAAACCATAGCGATGATACCCAGGTTTACCACCCGCAGCCTGCCTATCTTATCCGCAAGATGCCCGCCGAAAAATTCGCCAAATATTCCGCTGAAACTAGTCAGGGTAATCAACATGCTGATCGTAAACTGGTTTAGAAAACGCTGCGTTGAAAAATATACCCCTAACCACTGCTGCACCGCATGATAAATCAGGCTAAGAAGAAAAATATAGATAAAGATCCTGATTACTTTTTTATTTTTAAACGCGGCAAAGTATCCAAACCGTAAACGGCCTAAATCTTCATTAAAACGCGGCAAATAAATATACATAAAAATCCAAAGCATAAAACCCAAAACCGCAGGAATAATAAAAATCAGGCGCCAGGGAATAATCCCGCTCAAGAACAAACCTAATAAAGAAGCAATAAAAGTAGAGCCGAAAAATACGCCAATATAGCCTCCCCGCTTATTTTGGTTTACGCGTTTAGCAATCAAGATCAGCCCCAGCGGAATAACCGAAGCGCCAAACAAACCCATCAGGAACCTGGCGATAAAAAGCGTGGTGATATTTTGCGCTAACCCGGCCAGAAAGTTGGCCAAAGAAAACAAGAATATGCAAACCAGCTCTACTTTGCGGGCATCAAAAGCGCGCACCAACGGCCCATAAAAAAATGCTGCCAGGCCATAGGGAAGCATATACAGCCAGATAATTTTACCTACCGCAAACTGAGAAAGAGCAAAATCAGCAGCAATAGAAGGGATCAACGCTGCGGCTGCGGCAACATTAAAAGATAAAAGCGAACCTTCTAAACAAAGAATACTAAAAGTGGTTTTCTTCACTTACTTTCTTTTTCGATAATCTCTTTAAAAATTTTCAGATTATGCTGCGAGCCTTCATTAATAAACCCTTCAATCTGAGAATCATTAAATTTAGCTTTAGCTTCCATTTCAAAATGCTGGATCCAGGCCATCTCTACTCCCTCAGGCTTAGGAGTATAAAGCCAGATAATCTTCATATATTTAAAAGGAAATTTCGGCTCTTCTCTTTCGGCGTAAGCAAAAAACTTATCTTTAAAAAGCAGGCGCCAGGATTGCCAGGATTTATCATCTTCGTCAGTCAGGCGAAAGGTAATTTTGTTCGCTTCTTTTTTGACTACCTCGGCTTTTTTATATTCACTGCCGAATAATTCTGTCCAACGAATAATATCATTGGAAATATCAAAAACTAAATCATACGGCGCGTTAATAATTATAGAATTACAGGTATGTCCCATGCTGTCCTCCTAAATAATTGCGACTACTCTGGCCCAGGCGGCACCAGTATTCTTAATGCGGATCGGAAAACAAAGTATTTTAAACCCGCAATCCGGCAGCTTTTCTAAATTAGCTAACCGCTCAATATGAATAAACTCTTTAATCCTTCCGTAAAAATGCGCCGGATAAAATTGTTTGGGGTCTTTGGTTTTTAAAAACTCGCTTAACATAAACCTATACGGCCGGTCAATGCCCATGGTATCTACCCCAAAAATCTTAATCCCCCGCGCTAAAAGATAATCAATCGCCGTCGGGTCAACACCGGGATAATCCGCAAAATATTTCGCTCCCCCATATAATTTATCCGCGCCGGTATGCAATAAAACGATATCCAAGGGCTTTAACTGATAATTTATCTTCTTCAGCGCCGCTTCAATATCCTCTGCCTTAATTACTTCATTTGGTTTTTTATGCCTTAAATCTAATTTCACTCCATTTTGATAACAATACTCTAAGGGTATCTCATCGGCAGTTTTAGAGGCCCTGCCTTCTGATTTAGAGCCGTAATGGAAAGAATAATCCAGATGCGTGCCGATATGCACCGGCGAATGTACAATTTCCAGTGATAGAAATTCTTCATCCGGAAGGTCAACGGGTTTGATAATGCGCTGGCCGAAAATATATTTGATCCTGCCCCAGAAAGTCTTACCCATAATTACCCGGTTAAATTTTTTGACCCCGGCTTTATGGGTTACGCGTTCAATATCAACCTTGTGCACCTCAAAGGCTTTTTCGTCAATGGGCAGGCTTAAATCAACTATTTTCATTTGCTTAATTTGGCTCCAATATTGCTTACAATATCATTGATCGTGGAATTTTTAGTAATCTCTTTCGGGCTAAGTTTCACCGCAAAAGCCTTTTCTAAAGCAATCACTGACTCCACCATCTCAGTAGAATCCACGCCAATGCTATTGATCAAAGACACATCGTCCTTTAACTCCTCGATTTTTACTTTTAATAAATTCGCCAACACATCTTTAACTTTAATCTTAATATCCATATTTTCCTCCTAATACTTTAAAAAAACATTAAGAATAACAAATTTTGCGGGTGGCGAGACTTGATTTGAGCCGCGGTGTGCGGCGAAAACAAGGCTCGACAGGACCCGCAAAATTTATATCTGCACTTCGCCTTTAGTCGCGGCAGCTTCCCATTTACCGATCCCATCCATAACATCTTTAAAACAAAGCTTAGCTAGCGGATCAAAATCACTCTCCATGATCCGGTTAATCCTGCCCGGCTTTGAGAAAAATTCACGCATACACCAGGAACCCAGGCGGCCAAGATCTTCGGTAGTTAAATGATCCGTGGGAATTACCGGATGCAGAAAATCCCATTGGCTAAAATCTACTTTTTTAGGATCAATCCAGTTTTTCTTTAAAGCGATCCTCCACATCGGTGAATTCGGAGCGGGGGTAACATAACCCACCCACAGAATATCCGGGTCAACCTGGTCAGTAAACTCAAAACGCTGTTTGATAATCTCTTCAGTATCATAATCAAACCCCATCATAATATCGGCGACAATGGCGATATCGTTTTTGCGGAACATATCGATGGTTTTTTTAATCTGATCAATAGTAATGCCTTTGGCGATTTTCTTAAGCTCTGACTGCGTGGTAACTTCAATGCCGAAAACACCCATAATTAAACCATTCTCTTTCATCATCGGCAGGATAGATTCGCAATTAACCCAATCCGTGGCCCGGCCTAAAGATACCCATTTGATCGGATTATTCGAGGCTTTTTTAAGTTCACAGAACTTCCGCACCCTTTCCGGATCAACATTAAAATTGTCATCCTGGATAACCACGACTTTAACTCCGTACTTCCTATGCAGGATATTCAGCTCTTCCATTACTCTTTCCGGGGACTTCGCGCGCCATTTTAAAAAGTCCGAAGGCGAGCGCGGGTCAAATTGGTCCCATTCATAGCAAAAGGTACACGCTGAAGGGCAGCCGCGGGAAGTAACCATATCCACAAAAGGCTTCCAGTAAGTATGCCCGACATATTTATCCATCGGAAATAAATCATAGGCTGGCAAAGGAAGTTTATCTAAATCTACCATCAACGGTTTATGCGGGCCCATAACAATTTCGCCATTTATGCGAGAAGTAACGCCTCCCACATCTTTAAGAGGTTTATTTTTATCGATTGCTTCCAGTAAATCTCCAAAAGATTCTTCTTCGCCCATAACTATAAAATCAACCTCAGGAATTTCTTCTAATGTCGGCACTGGCATGGCTGAATACCATAATCCACCCAGGATTATTTTTGTTTTAGGCAGGGCTTTTTTAATCCCGATAGCCGCGTCTTTAAAATGCCTTAAAACCCCGTATCCGCCATAACCGTGCAACTGCTCACCCATCACTACGATATCCGGATTTTTAAGTTTTACCTGTTCGATAAGCGCGTCCATAGGAATCTGGTCTGCTTTACCGTCTAGGACCGCGACATCCGTATAGCCTCTTTCACGCGCGTAGGCTGCCCAATGCGCGTATAACTGGTTTGGAGAACGGTGGATTCCATGGGTTGCCCAAGCGCCGACTTTCGGCATAACAAATAATATTTTCATTTCTTCCTCCTGTTATTTTTCAACTACTAATGCTGCGTTAATCCCGCCGCGGCCCCGGGAAATAATTAAAGCTTTATTTATTTTGTATTCTTTGGCTTCGCCAGTTACATAATTTAATCCATTAACGCCTGGCACATCCAAATTTAAGGTAATCGGAACCAGGCTATGCTCCATAGCTAAAATAGTAGTGATCATATCTACTGCTCCTGATGCCCCTAGCAAATTGCCAAACATTGATTTCGGACAGCTCATCGGGATATCTTTTAGCCTGGGCCCAAAAACTATTTTTAAGGCATTAATTTCAGAGTTATCCCATAAATCCACAGCTAAACCATCTAAACTAATATAATCTATTTGCTCAGCATTAACTTGCGCGTCAATTAACGCATTGTTTATCGCCCGGGCTAATTGTTTGCCATCACTGACGCAATTTATTCTATCCACTCCATCGCAAGATGTGCTGTAACCGCTGATATAGCCTAAAATACTGGCGCCTCTTTTCTTCGCCCGCGCAATACCTTCCATCACCACGATCCCGGAACCCTCTCCGATAACAAAACCATCGCGTTTTTTATCAAACGGCCGGTAAGCTGCCTGCGGATCGTTATTATTTTTAGAAAGTGCGCCATAAGTATTGCAACATAATAATGCGTACGGCGTAACCGGAGCTTCCATCCCCCCGCCTAAAATCATATTTAATTTACCTT
>JAQTRA010000012.1 GCA_028712045.1 Candidatus Omnitrophota bacterium
CCATATAAACAAGCGCTATGCCTAAAATAAGCAAGAGCGTAAGATCGTTAAAAGCCTTCTTCTGTTCCTCTGCCTCACCACCTATGTTTATAGTAATCCCCGCCGGTAATGTAATCTTATTTACCTCTCTCCTTAAATCCTCAACAATTTTTCCTGAAGACCGTTTATAATCATTGCATTGAACCCTTACCATTCTTTCGCGATTTTTACGCTCAATTCTATCAGGCCCGCTTGTTTCATAAATCTTGGCTATATTACTAAGCTTAATCTGTTTCCTAGTATTCCCTAAGCGGCTCTCTAACGCTTCTAATCCCACAAAAGGAGTATTATCTTCGGGTAACGGCGCAACTATAGAAAGATTTTCTATGTCTTCTAATTTTGTACGCGAAAAATCCTCAAGCCTGACATAAATATCATAGGTCTCCCCCTTTTCGCGGTATTTCGTAGCAGTTGAACCTTGAATGAAAGTTTTTAAGGTAGAGGTTATCGTGCTCATATCCAAACCGAGGCTTGCGGCTTTCTCCCTATCCACATCAATCTCTAATTCCGGGCTATTTGCTTCTCTAGAGATACTGACATCAACAGCCCCGGGGATCTTTTCCATAATCAATTTTATCTTTTGCGCCAAAAGATTAGTCTGCTCAAAAGAATGCCCAATTATTTCAAGTTGTACAGCCTTTCCGCCTGTACCGGTAATAAGGCGGCCAAGAGGGTTACCTGCAGAGATATCTGTCCTTAATACTCCCGGGATAAGCTTAATTTTATTCCTGACCATTTGGCCGACTTCTTTAACCCCACGTTTTCTCTGGTCTTTAGGAATAAGCTTTGCTCCCGCGGAAATTATATGCGTACCGCTGGCTCCTCCGACCATCCTGCCCACCCCGCTCACCTGGCCGCACCGGGCATAATAATATTTTGCTTCCGGGATATTTTTAGATAAAATCTCCTCTATTCTTTGCGCCACTTTATCGGATTCCTCTATACGTGTTCCAATCGGTAAATTAATAGTAATTCGTAAATCCCCAGAATCCTCTTCCGGCATAAATTCATTACCCACAAACGGGATAAGCAACATGCTTAAAATAAAAGCAATAACGAATCCGATCAAAACTAACTTTTTATGGTCCAGGGAAAATCCCAGGACCCGGCCATAAAAATTCTCCCAACTTTTAAACCATTTCTCTGAAACCGCATAAAATTTAAGAAAAAACTTTGACTTTTTATTACCCTGGCTGAAACTCAACCACTTAGCGCAAAGCATCGGAGTAAAGGTTGTCGCGGTAAACAAAGAAGCCGTTAAAGTTACGATAATTATCATGGCCAGCCCGCCGAAAATTACTCCCACCACTCCCGGAATAAATAACATCGGAACAAATACTACTACTGTAGTCAGAGTTGACGCGGCTACAGAAAGATATATCTCTGAGGTGCCGAAAATTGCCGCCTCCGTTGGCCGGTTGCCTCTTTCCAGCCTCCTGAAAATATTATCTACGATGACAATCGCGTTATCCACAACCATACCGGTAGCAATCGCCAAAGATGATAAACTAATAGTATTAATTGTGCCCTTACTTAAAAATATGTAAATAAAAGCGATCAAAAGAGAAAACGGGATAGTTAAAGCAACGATCAAGCTTGGCGCAAAAGATCGGAAGAAAAACCAGGCAACCATAACTACCAGGACAATACCCAGCCAAACGGAAAATTTTAAAGACTCCAGGGAACTAATAATATCCTGAGAGGTGTCGAATATCGTATTAACTTTAACATCCTGGGGTAAAGTTTTAACTAACTCTTTCATCCTTTCCTTTACCTTACTGGCAACCTCAACGGAATTTGTCCCGCTCTGCTTCTGGACCATAACCATAATTCCCGGGCTCCTGTTGATCCGCACCAGGCTGGTAACTTCCTTAAAACTATCCTCTATCCGGGCAACATCTTTTAAATATATCGGGTTTCCGTTCCGTTTGCCTAAAATCAGAAGATTGATCTCTTCCGGACGGGCAAATTCCCCGGGAAGCCGGATCAGATAATCAGTAAGCCCGGTTTTTAAACTCCCCACCGGCTGAGTGATATTTTCCTGTTTCAATTTGTTTTGTATATCCAGGACCGAAAATCCATACCCTTCCAAACGCTGCCGGTCGATCCAAATATTAATTTGCCGCTCTAAACCGCCTCCCTGGATCTGTACTGTCCCTACCCCGGGCAACTGCCTTAAAGCATCTCCGATTCTTTTATCCACTAAGTCATAAAGATCCGGATAGGTTTGCTTGGCAGTTATGCCAAAATAAACTATAGGGATATTGGCAGTATTGAATTTAAAAATAAAAGGATTATCCATTTCATCCGGGATATCCGGCAAGAAGCGCTTGGCTAAATCAATGCGGTCACGCACATCATTAGAGGCCTCATCCAGGTTTGTGCCCCAGACAAACTTTAAAGTAATTAAAGAACTGCCCTCCGTAGAGTTTGAGGTAATCTTTTCCAGCCCCGGAGTAGTCCCTAACTGATTCTCCAGCTCTTCGGTAACTTTTATCTCCACATCTTCGCTTCCTGCTCCGGGATAAGAAGAAATTACAGTTATAGAAGGCGGCTCAATTTCCGGCATCATATCAATGCCTAAGCGGCTTAAAGAATAAAGGGCGATAATGATAATCGCCAGGAAAATCATTAAGTTGGTAACTGGTTTTTTTACGCCGAATTCTGGCAGGTTCATTCTTTTTCTTCCTCCGGCACAACCAACGCTCCATCCGCAATCATTTGCTGGCCCATGATTACTACCGCATCCCCTTCTTTTAAACCCTGGCTAACTTCAAAATACGGACCCTGGCGGATACCTAATTTTATTTTCTTTAATACTGCTTTATTATTTTCCACTACAAATACATAATTATCCGGATCACGGCCCATAATCGCTTCTCTTAAAACTACCGGCACATTATTCCTGGCTTCAATCACCAAGCTGATCTTAGCAAACATCCCGGATTTTAAACGATATTCTTTATTTTCAACCGTAATCTCAACCGGAGCCGTACGCGTAGCCAGATCTACCACCGGGCTGACTTTAGTAATAATTCCGATAAATTTCTCCTCCGGCCAGCTATCTACGCTGATAATCGCTTGTTGGCCGACAGTAATCTTGGGTAAATATTTCTCCGGGATATCCAGGCCTATTTTTACCTTATCCATACTAACTACAAAAGCTACCGGAGTATTTACCGTAACATTTTCTCCCAGGTCAACATATACTCTGCCCAAAATACCGGTCAGTGTGCTTTCCACCGGAGCTTTTTCAAATTTAAGCCCGACTTCATCGCGGTCAATATAACAAATAACCTCTCCTTTATTAATTAAAGCCCCATCCTCTTTTACTTTTTCGATAATCTTACCGCTTACTTTCGGATAAATCGTAGCCTCATCCTGCGCTTTAATATCTCCGGAATAATCTAAAATTTCTGAAAGTTCCTGCAGTTTAACTTTATCGATTTTAACCGGGATAGCCTCAATAAGTTTTTCTTTAGTTTTTTCCGGAGCGCATCCGCTTACTAAAAACACACCACAAATTATAATTAAAATTAGCTTACACTTCATTAAAACCTCCCGTAGCCTTCTCAAAGCTGAATTTGGCAATGACATAATCGTAAACTGCCTGCTCCTGGTTAAAAACAGCAACTGCATACTTTAATTTCGCATCATGGTTTTCCAGAGAACTAATCTGGCCCTGCGCATATTTTTCATCCACCGTAGAAAGGTTATTTTTATAGAACAAAATATCCGCCTGAGCTGCTTTTATCTGCTCAATAGAATTCTTTAAAGATAAATACGCGTTCTTTACTTCTAAGGCGATATCCTGAACAAGTTTGACTTTACCTATTTGAGTCTGTTTTAAATCTACAATCGCCTGTTCCACTTTAGCTTTAGTCTGCCAACCGTCAAATATCGGCCAGCTAAAGGTTACTCCGGCCACGCTATAATCGTTCCAATTCCGGGTATTTACAGTTGTGGTGATGGCGTGCGAACGGCTATAGTAATCCCAGGAAGCATAAATATTCGGCCGGCCCTGGGCGCGGGCAATTTCAATCGCGCTTTTATCCGCTTTAAGTTGAGATTCAAACTGCCTTATTTCCGGGCGGGTTTGCATAGCCTTTAAAAATCCCTGATCAAAAGCAAAATCTTTAGGCGTAAATTTAAATTCTGAATTTGGGATTATCAAAACATCTTTATCCAGTGATAGTATATTATTCAGTAAAGCCTGGGCAGCTTCCTGCTGAACCTGAGAAGCAACATAAGCTTGTTCTACAAAAGATAACGAAGACTTGGCTTCTAATATATCCGTTTCCGAAGCCTGGCCGTTTTTGTAACGCGAATTAATATAATCTAAATGTTTCTGGCTATTTTCCAGCATATTGGCGTTTAACTGAACAAAAGATTTTGCTAAAAGTAAAGTGTAATAAGCTTTGGAAATAACAAAAATGGTTTCTAGTTTCACCCTATCCAAGAGTGATTGTTCTACTTCTAATTCATAACCACTATATTTTATGCTGTTAATAACTTTTCCGCCTTGGTAGAGATACTGTTTAAGTGTAACTTGTGAAGCAGTCTGGCTCATGTCTTTTGAATACAAACCCATAGTATAAAACCAATCACCGGTAAAAGTTAAGGTGGGAAAAATACCTGCCTCGGCTTCAGAAATTTTTAGTTTAGCTTTTTCAATATCCTGGGTTTTCAGTAAAATACCCTGGTTATCCCTCAGGCCAATTGCCACTGCTTCGTTAAAAGTAAGGGTGATTTCCGCAGGTGGATTAACCGGCATCCCATAACTAAAAACAGTTTGAGTAAGAATACTAAAACTTAAAAGTAATATTGTTAAAATAAACCGTTTCACTATTCAGCCTCTTCCTTATCTAAAATATCCTTAACTTGCATCAGTATACGCAGGTATTCAGCGCGGTCTTGGGCGGATATCTGATTAAAAATTTTGGTAACTGATTGCGTGCGCTGCTGGACTATTTTTTTTAAAATGCTGGTTCCTTTGGCATTAAGCTGGATTCTGACAATCCTGCGGTCATCATGGTCATAGGCCCTTTGCACATACCCCTGGCGCACAAGCCGCTCGACAATGCCGGTAGAAGCAGCAGTGCTTACTTTCATATATTTAGCTAGATCCGTCATTTTAGATGCGCCCTGACGGTACAAAAACTCCAAAATAACTATTTGCGGCAAAGTAATTTTGTCTTTATAAACCTCATTATTCTGCCGGCGAATGAACCCTCTCATAATTTCAGGCATGATCTGGTTCATTTTTTGCGCAAAATCAGCAATTTCGACCATATTAAATCTCCTTAATATTTAACTATATTAAATATTAACTTCATTAATAATATGCCATAAAAAAATACCCTTGTCAAGGATAACTTTAAACACAAAAAAACTCCTCCTATTTGCCTTTAAACTGCGCTTTTATTTTAGGGCGGCTAAGCAAGTAGATCAGGAAAGCAGATATGCTAATATCAATAAGGTAGCTGGCGGCCACACAAAACCAGGAAATCAAATCAATCTTAGGTATTAAATCAGCCGAGATCCACCCCTGTTTGACATTATACATAAAAGAATTTTTATAACAAAGAACAGGATGTTTCCAATAGATAGTGCAGATAGTAAAAAAACTGACCAGTAACACGCTTTTGCGGAAAATTTCTTTGCGTAATAGGATGCCTATCCCGGAAATAAGCAAAAATATCCTCAAGGTTATAGAAAAAACAAACCTGGTAAAAATAAATTTTTCCGGCAAAGGGGCAAACTTACTGGCGTAATAGCTAAAATTGAAAACCGGCATACCCTGCAATGAATACAAGATAACAATAATACCTAAAATGATTATTTCCTTAGATATCTTAGGCTTAGTTATATTATCAGTTTCATTCATTTCTACCCGAAGCCTTTTTAAGTTCCGTAATAAATTCAGGATTGACCGCATATCCTAACTTGCCTGCTTTATGCACATCCGCCCAGGCCAAAGCATATTCTTTCTCTAAAAAATAAACCACTCCCCGGTTATTGTAAACCCCGGCAGAGCCCGGGTTAATTTCAATAGCTTTATTAAAATCCGCAATAGCCTGAGTAAAGTTGTTTTGCTGATAATAAGTAAGCCCGCGATTGTAATAGGCATCAAAATAGCCCGGGTTAATTTCAATGGCTTTATTAAAATCAAGCAAAGCCGGGCTAAAGTTGTTTTGCTCATAATAGACAACTCCCCGATTATAATAAGCTTTTGAATAATTAGGATTAATTTTTATGGCTTTCGTAAAATCCGCATCAGCCAAATTATATTCTTTCCGGGCTAACAATTCTGTCCCCCGGTTATTATAAGCAGTTACTGCATCAGGATAATCTTTTAATGCATTATTCCATAAAACTACACTGTCCTTCCAGACCCGGCATCGGCTTTGGGTTAATGCCCCCAAAATTATAACTATCAGAACAAACAACAAAGTAAGAAAACCTGCCTGCAGGCGGCTAGGTTTTTTCTTTCTATACAACCAAACATACCCTTCAGCAAAAAGATAAAATACCCCAATTGATGCCAGATAGACATACCGGTCAGCAACTATTGTTTCACCAATCGGAATAAATTGCAAAATCGGCAAGGCTACCGTTAAGAAAAATAAGCTGCCAAAAACTATTTTTTTGGTATATTTTCCGGAAAAGATCACCCCGAAAAATAAAACCATTAAAATACAAAAATATAATAGGCCGCTAACCATCCCGCCCGGCCAATTTTGCGGATAAAAACAGGAAAGATTAACCGGCAAAAATATTTTATTGAGATAAAAAAGAATGCTGTAGCTCGGGACAGTTAAAATACTAAAAGCTCCGGAAGATATACTTTTTCTGACAAAACCCCCGGAATATTGCCCAAAAACCGCCAGCGCCCCGAAGACAAAGGATAAGATAAAAAAAGGCACTTTATCTAAGAACATTCTTTTGTTCACTTTTCTGTTATTTAGATAATCAATAAGCAATAAAACCAATGGTAAAGTCATCGCCATTGATTTTGATAAAAGAGAGAAAATAAATAAAATTAAAGACATAAAATAATACTTCCCTCTCCTCTTCGCCCGTAAATAATAGCAATAGCAAATAATTCCAGCCAAAAAGAACAACGCGTAAAGCACGTCTTTTCTTTCGCTAACCCAGGCAACTGATTCCACATGCAAAGGATGCAAACTAAATAAAATTGCAGTTATCCAGGAAACGGAAATACTGCCAGTGAGTATATAAATCAACCAAAACACTAAAAGGCAATTGAGTAAATGCAGAATTAAGTTGGTCAGGTGATACCCAAAAGGATTTAATTGAATAAACTGATATTCAAACAGATAGGACAGCATAGTAACTGGCTGATAGTTACCCACAAAAAAAGAAGTAAAAACCTGCTTTATGTTCTGCGGTGAAAAACTCTTAATAACCGGATTATTTGTTACATATAAATCATCATCCCAATTAGTAAACCCATTTTTTAAGCAGGGATAAAATGCCGCAAATGTAATAATTAAGATTAGGCCAACTAAAAGTATTATTTTAAAGTTTTTCATTCAGTTAAACACCTTATTTATCCCTGCCTGAGGCTTTTCTAAGTGCATTAAGAAAATCAGAGTTAACTTTATATCCTGATTTTTCTGCTTTATGCAGGTCTATCCAGGCCAAATCATATTCTTTGGCCAGATAATAGGCAATGGCACGGTTATTATAGGCTTCAGCAAGGCTAGGGTTCAAATCAACAGCCCGGCTAAGGTCAGCGATAGCCTGCGTAAAATTACCTTGTTGGGAATAGACAGTCCCGCGGCTGCAATAAGCAGCTATAAATTTAGGGTTGATTTCAATGGCTTTACTATAATCAGCCATAGCCTGTGCAATATTCCCTTGCTCTAGATAAGCATCGGCGCGGTTATCAAAGGCTTCGGCATAGCTAGGTTTAAGTTCAATAGCTTTGTTATAATCAGAAATAGCCTGCGCAATATTCCCTCGGGCTTTATAGGCAATCCCGCGGTTATTATAAGCTTCCTCGAAATTAGGTTGATTTTCAATAATTCTATCGAAATTAGAAATGGCCTGCGCCACATCCCCTTGCTCTAAATAATCAATCCCGCGGTTATTATGAGCGGTAATAATATCAGGATATTTACTTAAAGCGTCATTCCATAAACTTATCCCATTATTCCAAACGTGGCATCTTTTCCAGGTTAATGCGGCCAGGACACTAATTACCGCAATTAATATTGCTAAAATTAAACACTGTAGTAAACGCGGATGCTTTGTTTTTTTAGTAAACAACCAGAAAACGCCTTCAGCTAAGATATAAAATATGCCCAAGGATGCTATATAAACATAACGATCAGCAACAATAGCCCCTCCTATCGGCACAAACTGCAAAACAGGAAGAATAACGATTAAAAAAAACGCGCTGCCAAAAACAATCTTCTTGGTAAACTTAGCCGATATAATTACAGCAACCAGCAAAATAATAAAAATAACCAAAGAATACAGAAATGGAGAGATATCTTTTATACCGGAATACGGATAAAGGCAGGAAAGATTAACCGGCGCGAATATCTTATTCAGGTAAAAAATAATGCTGTAGCTGGGAATAGTAATCCTGGGCAAAAAACTGGTGAAATTCTCGCTCCGCACCGCTTGGATTGAATATTGAGCAATAACTGCAACTACACCAAAAATAAAAGACAGAATGAAAAAAGGAATTTTTTCTATAAACATTCCCTTATCTGCTTTTCTATTGTTCGCATAATCAAAAAGAAACAATACCAGCGGTAAAGTAATCGCCATGGCCTTGGATAAAATAGCCAAAATAAACAAAATTAAAGTTAAATAATAATAGCGCCTGATTTTTGGCTTACGCAAATAGTAGCAATAGCAAACAAGTGCGGTTAAGAAAAATAACCCATAAAGGACATCTTTTCTCTCGCTGACCCAAGCGACTGATTCGACATGTAAAGGATGCAGGCCAAACAAAAGTGCCGTAAGCGAAGAAATTGAGATTTTTCGCGTAAGCAGATAAATCAGCCAAAACACTAAAAGGCAATTAAGCAAATACAGGATGAGATTAGTTAAATGGTAACCTGCGGAATCTAACTTAAAAAATTTATACTCCACAAAATAGGAAAGTATCGTAACCGGCTGATAGTTACCCACAAAAAATGACCTAAAAATCTCTCCTACGCCAGGCCAGGAGAAATTCTGAATAACTATATTATCAGTTACATACTGATCATCGTCCCAACCCACAAAATTGTTTTTTAAACACGGTGAGAATACGGCAAAGATAACAATTAAAATTAAACCAACTACGAGTATTATTTGGTAGTTTTTTATTCGCTTAAGCATTTTTCGGATTAAAAAGCGGGCATCTTATTATTTTTAACCGGTGAAGGCAAAAAACTACTAGGACAACCAAAGATTGCATCCCATAAGTAATGCTTCGCCATAAATTAATTGAAGAGGAATCTTTGAAATAACGCACCGGGATAGGGATATCCCCGATTAAAAACCCGAAATGAACCGCTTGGACCAATATTTGCGTATCAAAAACAAAATCATTAGAATTATTATTATAGGGAATTTTTTCTAATACCGCCCGGCGATAAGCCCTAAACCCGGAATGAAACTCCCCTAAGTTTTGCCCGAGGACCAAATTTTCCAGGATGGTTAAAAAACGGTTGGCTAAATATTTATACAGCGGCATACCGGAAGAAAGGCATTCCTTACGCGTCCTGACCCGGTTACCAAGAATAATATCACAAACTCCCAGCTTAAGTATCCCGATAGCACTGGGGATTAACCGGCTATCATATTGATAATCCGGATGAACCATAATAATATATTCTGCTTCTCTTTCTAAGGCAATTTTATAACAAGATTTCTGATTTGCCCCATACCCAAGATTCTGAGAGTGCGCAACAACAGTTATCCCCAGGTTTTTAGCGATATCCACGGTATTATCTTTGCTGCAATCATCAACTAAAATAATTTCATCCACACAACCAGCCGGAATGTCTTCTATTGTTTTTTTTAATGTTTTCGCCGCATTATAGGCCGGCATCACTACAATTATTTTTTCTTTTGCCATTGCCCCCCCATTAAATAAATTATTACTGATGATTGTTTTCAGAAACTATACGCTCGATATCATTTTTTGAGAATGTCACCGTGCCAATCACTTCTCCGGATTTTACCTCTAAAACTATCCTTTCTTGGGAGCTCTCTTTTATTATTCCTTTTAGATTGCGCCCATTCTTCAGGTAGATAGTGTCAGTCGGATAAAATACCAATTCCTCCTTGAGGAAACCCGGAGATTTTTTTACATCGCTGATAGCTTTTTCTATAAAAAAATACTTCCAGGAAGATAATTTTTTGGCTTTGCCCAGCGCTGTTAACGCCGCATTCGAATCACCTGAATTAGTATATATGCTGGATAAAGTCAGGTATGCCTCGCGATAATCCGGCTTAATATTTAAAGCCTTATTTACAAATTCTTTGGCTAAACCATATTCACCAATATTATTATAGGCATAAGCAATACCATTAAGCAAAATCGGGTCTTTCGGGCTGTTGGAAAGCTTAATTTTACAAAATTTTACTTCCTTGCGGTATTCTTCCAGGGCTTGGGCATTAAGTTTCTGCTGTTTATAAATATCTCCCAGATCATTATGCACATTAGTATAATCAGAGCGCAGGCTGATTACTTTCTTATATCCCTTAACCGCTTCACTCAGCCTTCCGCTATCCCGATAAACACTGGCCAAGCTATAGCAGATATTTATGTTTTCAGGATCTAAAGCCAACGCCTCCTTTAAAAACGGAATAGCCGCCTCATACTTTTCCAGATTCATATAGGCTAAGCCGGTATTATTCAGGATAACCGCTTCCCTTTCAAAAGTAAGCGCGGTTTTATATGCATCAACTGACTTATAGAAATTTCTTTCGTCAAAATAAATATCGCCCAGTAGTTTATAGGCAAAAAACAGATTCTTATCCAACCGGACAGCTGCATTCAATGCTGCTTTGGCTTGGGTATACTTTCTTTCCGAATAGTAAACATAACCCAATACATAATGGCTGAAACCAAAATCCGGGTTTACCTGCAAAGCTTTATTGATTAATTCGTACGCCTCCGGATTATTTCCTGCCTCAACTGCTTTTACCGCGGCATTCAAACAATTAGCCACAAACTCCCAGGAAACAAAATCAATTGAATCTCTGATTTTCTGGTTTCCCGGAATAGAATCCTCTGCTTGCTTTAATAAATTAGCTGCTTCTTGATAATTCTGACGGTTTGTGTAGATATAAGCCAGAGACTCATACCCCGGGACAAAGCCGCGGTCAAGTTTAATGGCTGTTTTATATTCTTCTATCGCTTTATCCTCTAATTTTTGTTCCAGATAAGCATTTGCCAGCCCGTAATGGGCAATCGCCACCGCAGCATCAATTTTAAGCGATTTATTAAAATAATCAGCAGCTTCTTGATACAAACCCCGTTCATAGTAATCATTACCCCGGTTATAATAAAGCGCTGCCAGTTTACTTTTGCCTATAAAAATAATAACCAGCGATAAAACCAGGATAATTAACAGCTCAATTATTTTTTTCATGCGTAAAAAACACTGGTAAAGCTTAGTTGATTAATTGTTTATTGCTTAATTATAACATAAATAAACAACTACTTATTAAATTGCTCTAATTTCTCTAAATTACGCTTAGCTTCTTTATATTCCGGATCAACCTTTAATGCTTCCACCCAGGCTTGGCGCGCCTCATCCGACTGGTTCAAATAAGTATAATTAACCGCAAGATTGTTATAAGCAACAACATATTCTTTATCGATCTCTATTGCTTTTTTAAAATAATCAACGGCTTCTGCATAGCGCGCTTGGGCACCTAAGGCTATCCCCCAGTTATCATATGCCTCAGGCAGGTTGGGATTCAACCTTAAAGCTACCTGATATTCAGCTGCCGCAGAATCAAACAATCCCAATTTTCTAAATTGATTGGCTAAGTTTATGTGCGCTTGCGGATTATTCGGGGCAGACTCAACCAATTCCTGCCAAACAACAAGATTATCCTTCCAGGCTAAATTTCTTATGGCCGTAAATACAAAGTAGAATACCAATATTATAATCACCGCATTCTTACATAGCTTTCTGAGAAAGTAGCTTGAAAAAAAACTGCTCTTAAAATTATAGGCCTTGGATAAGATTACCGCCAGCCCAATACAAAAACCTACCATCGGAAGATATAAATAACGGCTGGCGATTACGCAAGAAATCGGAATCAGATTAATCACCGGTAAAAGCAAAATAAAAAACCAGAATATCGCAAATGAAACTTCCTTTAGCTTTTTACGCATAGCCAAAGCAGCCACAAACAATAAAATTATTAAAATTAACGAAAAAAATGCCTCCGGATTAAAAATTGAATACTGAGTAAAAGCAGGATCGTTCTCCGGCAGGATAGCCTGAATATTTATCGGTAAAATAAGCCAATATAGATAAGTAGTGATAACTTTAAAAATAGTCAGAAGATTCGTGTAAAAACTTCCCCCCGGGTAAGGGTATTGGGCAGAAGAAACATTTCCTGAACCCCTTAAGCTGACCCAAGCTACCAGATAAATAACCGTAGCCAAAATATACCCGATATAACGCGATACGGCATGCTTAAAGAGCTCGCGCCATTTTTGCTTAAAAACAAAAAAATAATCATACAAAAGAAATATTGCCGGAAATACGAGCGCAGCTTCCTTGGAAAAAAGCGCTAGTAAAAATAACACGATTGAAAAGATCAAACATAAGCTTTTCTTTCTCCCAGCGGCTGTATGCTGCTTAATATATAAAATAAAAGCTGAAATAATAAATAAAAACATCAATAAATCTTCTCTGAACGATACGACATTCACTGCTTCTGCATTAACCGGATGAATTGCAAAAAATAAAGCCGCTAATACAGCTATATACCGGTTATTCAGCAATAAATACACACACAGATACAGCAAGATTACATTTGTCAGGTGTAATAAAAGATTAGATAAGTGATACCCCAAAGGGTTCAATTTCCAAAAGTGATAATCAATGAAATATGAAATGGTCACGGCCGGCCGATAGGTAGTTTCCCCGGAGCCAGTCAGGTTAGGCGATTTTAAAGAATCCGAAGAAGTTAAATATGTTTTATTAAAAACAGCGGGAAAATTATTCCAGGTTTTTACGAAATTATTGTCGACAATAACCAGGTAATCATCCCAGACAAAATCATTTTTAAGTGAATTCGCATAAGCTAAAGCAGTAATCACCACCAGTAATATAATAACGTACTTCGTGTTTACTATTTTGTTGATTATTTTTTTAATCATTCTGATTTATTAACTTATTGAATTTTCTAAGACCAGGTTATAAACATACCCCGGGTCAATGATTTTTAAACATTGATTATCTTTACACGCGGAATCTCGATGATTTAATACTGACAGACAGGGAGAACAACTCCAATTAGAATAGATCGGATAGCTATTTTGAGTAAGTTGCCCAAAAATTTGCGGGCTTTCCGGCCCAAAAAGTATAAATTTTCTTACCGCAGTGAGCATGGCTAAATGCGCCAACCCGCAATCATTGGAAATCAGGGAATCCGCAATAACAAAAAGCTCCATCAGCTCGGCTAATTCAGTTTGGTTAACCAAACTTACGCATCTGGGATTGTTAATACTTTCCAGCATCTGCCTGGCTTTCTTATCCGCCCCCTCTGTGCCCACCACAACAACATAATGGCTGCTTGCTTTAAGTATTTGCCGGGATAAAGAGATAAAGTTCTCAATTGGCCATTCTCTTAACGGTAAAATCCCCTCACCGGGATTGATAAGAAATAGCCTGTCTTTTCCTGGGCTAATATTGATCCCTAGATTTTTTAGCTTAAGCAGCACCCTTTCTTTTATTTCTTGGTTTGGCCGGTATAAAGGAAAGCTTGCTGCGTCAATTGTTACCTTACTTTCCAGTTGAGGGGTAGTTTTTTCTTCTTGCTCAACAACTAAACTAAATGCTAAATAATTTTTTGCTATATGATTTAAAGGATTGTATTGTATTTTATGGGTTAGAAGATTACCCCGGTATAAACCTTCAAAGCAATAATGATAAAACCCGACTATTTTTTCTGATTTTACCAGATAAGAAAATAACGCAGAAAACCGGGAAAAGAATTCCAAATCAAAAACCAGATCAATTTTTTCCTTACGCAATTGTTTAATTGCCGAAAAAGTATCTAAAATAAACAACCAGGGTTTTTCTCGGATAGTTAACAGATGATTCTGAGGGATTATGTCCTGCAGGAGCGGAAAGATATCTTTATTCTTATGGAAAGTAACGAAAAACAACTCTGCGCGAGGGTATTTATCTTTTAACTGCTTTAAAAGCGGATAAGCTAAAATAATCGCGCCCAACTCTAAAAATTTTACGAACAAAATCTTTTTTACCGGCTGCTCTTTCCTCTTTATGCCGAACGGTTTTAAAATATACTTTAAGCCGGTAATCAAAAAACAAAAAGGAATGCCAATATAATAATCTATTTTTCTCGCATATTTTACCTGCATATATTAATCATTGGCATAAAAAAATACGGAGAGGCAGGGATTCGAACCCTGGAACCTTGCGGTTACGTGTTTTCCAAACACGCGCGCTCGACCACTACGCGACCCCTCCAAAATTTATTTATTTAAACTGGCGGAGAGTGGAGGATTTGAACCTCCGATCGCCTTACGACGATAACGGTTTTCGAGACCGCCGCATTCGACCACTCTGCCAACTCTCCAAATAAACAGTTTTTTTCCGGAAGCCAAACGGTGGGGCAGAGATTCGAACTCTGGGTGGACTTACGCCCACAACGGTTTTCAAGACCGCCGCTATCGACCACTCAGCCACCCCACCAAGGAATTAGAACAAGAAAAGTTGCTTAAAAACTGCGCGAAATATATTTTTGGCTATCTCAAAAGATACATTACAAAAATTCACGAAAGAAAACTCTTTTAAAATTAGGCTAAAACCAAAAGCCAGCAAAACCAGGTTTAAAATTAAAATAAAAGAAAACCCAAAAATATAATTACCTTTTAAAAAATCGCCTTTTTTACTCCGGATTGTTTTTGCCGAAAACGTAAGATGCAAAATAGTCGCAAACCCGATTAAGAAAAGGGCATATTCAATCAGCCAACTAGATCTGATCCCCAATGAAAGTAAACCATAGATAACCAGAAATACAATTGTGTATATCGGCAGAAGAAACGGTGCCACGCTAACCATCGGCTTAAAAAAACTGAATACAATTTCTAAAAGCTTATGCCCTTTACTGTAGATTACTGCCGGCTCCCAAATAAATAAATAAACTACCAAAAAGCTAATCACGCCATTCCAGAATACTACTTGCAAATCTTTGTTCACCAGGCCAAATTCATTTAAAAAGGATGATACAGTTGAAAAAACAAACGGCAGGAGCATAATTCCTAAAATAAATTTAATCACGCTAAAAGCTTTGCTGGAAAATCCGGATAACTTCGCCGAAAAATCACCCGGCAGATTTATCGGTTCTTTCAAAGAAAAATCATCTTTTCCTTTAATCAGCTTTTTTTCAGGAAATTCTTTCTTGGCCATTTAAATATGGTTGCAGTACTTTGGGAATCAGCACTGAACCATCCTCCTGTTGATAATTCTCTAATATCGCCACTACTGTGCGGGCTAAAGCAATACCTGAACCGTTTAAAGTATGGATATATTCAATTTTTTTGTTTAGCTTGCGCCGCATCCGGATATTGGCCCGGCGCGCCTGGAAACTTTCAAAATTACTGCAGCTGGATACCTCCAGCCATTTATCCGCTCCGGCGGCATAAGCCTCAAGGTCATAACATTTACTGGCAGAAAAACTTATATCTTGCGTAGAAAGTAATACCAGCCGATAAGGCAATTCTAAAAGCTGCAACACCTCTTCAGCATTAACAACCAGTTTTTCCAACTCCGCATAGGAATCTTCCGGTTTAACAAATTTAACCATCTCAACTTTATCAAATTCATGCACCCGGGCTAAACCTTTAGTGTCTTTTCCGTATGACCCTGCCTCCCTCCTGAAACAGGCAGTATAAGCGGTGTAATAAATAGGCAATTTATCTTCCTCTAGAATCTCATCACGGAACATATTGGTCACCGGGACTTCTGCGGTAGGAATTAAGAAAAGGTCATCATCTTTTAATTTATACATATCCTCTTCCAGCTTAGGAAGCTGCCCTGTCCCCAGCATAGAAGCACGATTCACCAAAAATGGCGGGAAAATTTCAGTATAACCGTGTTTGTTAGTATGTAAATCCAACATAAAATTAATCAACGCCCGCTCAAGTTTCGCGCCCCAGCCTTTGAAAAGAATAAAATTTGACCCGGTAATCTTAGTGGCGCGGTTAAAATCCACAATATCTAAATTTTGACAGAGCTCAATATGGCTTAAAGGTTTAAAATCGAATTTTCTTGGAGTTCCCCAGCTGCGCTCAATCTTATTCTGGGTTGCATCACCTATCGGTAAAGAAGCATGCGGCACATTAGGAATATTCAAAAGCAGCTTATTTAATTCAATTTCCTGCTCTCTAAGCTGTCCTTCCAATTCTCCGATACGCTTAGAGATATCTTTCATCGAAGAAATTTTAGCTAAAGCGTCCTTTTTTTCTTTAATTAACACCCCGATTTCATCGTTGGCTTTATTACGCTTTGCAGCTAAATCCTCAAACTCGTTCAAAGCCTTACGCCGAACATCATCAATTTTAACCACGCTATCAATATCAATCTTTAAAGCGCGATTTTTGATTGCCTGCTTTACTAAATCCTGATTTTCTTTGATAAATTTTATATCTAACATTTTTTCCTTTTATTTATTTCGCGAAATAAACACAGCCAACACTCTGCCATCAGATTAACCAAGGCAATGTTTATATTATACCTTTAGATTTTAATTCTTTCAATAAGATATCTGCTGCGGAATTTCCGGGAGGTTGAAAAAATGGGCCATGTTGGAGTCGAACCAACGACCTTGACATTAAGAGTGTCCTGCTCTACCAGCTGAGCTAATGGCCCGCAATTGCTTGTTATTGTAGTAAGAGTATAACTTAGACAAAAAACTAAATCAAGAAAATTGTTTTGAAAAATGCCTTAACTACCGCACTACCAATAATATAAAACTCAGTAAGATCACGGTTATTAAAGCCAGGATGATTATCGTATGCTTAGGATACCTTAACTTTCCCAGAAAACCTACGCCGCGGCCAAGGCTGCCTCCGCAATAAAGGCAGAGCAAGGCTTCATCATCATAAATAAGTTTTTTACAATGCGGACAGGTATAATCGGGCATTTACTTAAAAAACTAAATTCATTCTATTACGCGCCTGGCAGGAGTTGAACCTGCAACGCCTAGCTCCGAAGGCTAGCGCTCTATCCAGTTGAGCTACAGGCGCAAAATTAACTATTCACGGCAATTAGATAATCTCTGCCTTATCCCCTAAAATTTCCCTAATCTTCTCTAGCTTAGTTTTATCTACCGGCAAAGCATTCTTCTCAGTAGTTGCCCGGACCGGGCTATTGAGCTGAATTCTGTCCGGATTAATAAGCTGAATTATTTTTTTTAACTTCTGGATATGCTTGATATCATCATTTAAACCGGCAATAAGCATTACCTCAAGCCAAATCTTGCCGCTGAATTCTTTTCTTAAAGCGATTAAACCGGCGATAAGTTTATTTAACTCTACTTTGGCATGCGGCCGGTCAACTTGCTGAAATATTTTTTCATCAACCGCATCCAGAGAAGGGACAATTAAATCTACATCCAAAAGCGCTTTGCGCACTAAAGGTTCACCCAAAAGCGTAGAATTAGTAATTACCGCGATATTATATTTAGTTATCTCTCTTAGCCGCTTAACCAATTCTCCGATTTGCGTATGTAAAGTTGGTTCGCCCAGGCCGGAGATAGTCACAAATTTCAACTCTTTGGCTATTTTGGGATTTTGGGCTAACCAGGAAATAAGCTCTTGGATAATTTCATCGATTTTTGCGTATTCTTGCCTGGCAAAAACCGTCTTGGCCGTCTTACCCCACTGGCAATAAACACAATCTAAATTGCAGATTTTCTCTGAACTCAGGCTCAAACCTAAAGAAAGCCCGAGCCGGCGTGATTTTATTGGTCCGTAGATATATTTCATAGCCTCAGCCTTTT
>JAQTRA010000087.1 GCA_028712045.1 Candidatus Omnitrophota bacterium
TGATCAGACTAATATTAGTATAGCCCTAGATAAAAATACTAAAGCTGCAACAAAATAAGCCAAGAAGCACTCGGTGAAAACAGGATGTCCTAAAAAGGGATATCCTTAATCTAGCGGGTGGCGAGGATTGGCTTGAGTAGTATTGAAATAATAGATTTCCGGCTCTTGCTGGAGGCGCATTAGAAATTTTTCGGCAACTCCGGAGCTTTGAGAAGTGTGCAAGGGATTACGACGAGCGGAGGGCCGGTTAGTGGCGTAAGGAATCCCGGGAGCGAGTCGTAAGCCGCAGCACACGGCGAAAAATTTCAGCGCCGGAAGCAAAAGACGGAAATAAAGATTATGATGAAATTATTAAATTTGATTATCGGTGGAGCGGTGGGGACAGTGGCCAGGTATGCATTAGGGGGTGCTGTTTATAGATTAATGGGCACAAGTTTTCCCTACGGGACGCTGGTGGTAAATGTTAGCGGTTGTTTTATCTTAGGCTTTCTGGCCTCGTTATCCGATAAGAAATTTATTCTTGGGCCGGATGCGCGTTTGTTGTTGATGATTGGATTCTGTGGGGCATTTACCACATTTTCGACTTTGATCTTTGAATCGGATGTGTTGGTTAAGAATGGCCAGCCTATGCGCGCTTTTACTAATATTTTCATCAGTGTAGTTTTAGGTTTTATATTATTTAGGATCGGTGGTTTATTAGGAGAGAGAATATGAAAATACCCGCAGACGGAAAGCTTTTAAGGATTTTTATCGGTGAGGCGGATAAATTTAATGGCAAGCCGCTTTATGAGGAGATTGTTCTTTTAGCGAAGAAAAGCGGATTAGCCGGAGCAACCGCGATTAAAGGTTTCATGGGGTTTGGCTGTAAAAGCCATATGCATACTACTAATTTATTACGGCTTTCGGAAGATTTACCGATTATTGTGGAAATTGTGGATAGTGAAGAGAAGATCAATCAGTTTATTCCGCAGCTTGATACAATGGTAAAAGAAGGGCTGATTACTTTGGAAAAGGCCAACGTCATAATGTACCGGGCGTAACTAAGGGGGATTATTAAGATGGAGATGCAAAAGGCAGTTCATTTAACGGGAAAAGATTTAACGGCAATGGTGCAGTTGAGGCCGCAGGATGTAGGTAAATATGCAATTGTCCCTGGTCCGCGGGATCGGTTGGATGTTTTAATGAAAAAAATAGAGAAGCCGGTCAAAAATTTTTCCTTTATGGAATACACGATGTATACCGGTACTTATGAGGGAATCAAAGTTACCGGGATTAACGGCGGCAGGTTTTCTACTGATACTTCCATTACTACCGAGGTAATGTGCAATGCCGGGATCCAGAATATTATCCGCGTAGGCACTTGCGGAGCGATGGATGAAAATATCAAGGTCGGGGATTTATTCGTGGTGGATGAGGTAATCCGCGGCGACGGAGTAACTCCCTATTATGTAGATAAGGATTTTAAAACAGTCAGCGATAAAAAGATTTCCGATTTGTTATTTGAAATTGCTCAAGGCATGGGTTTAACTGTGCACCGGGGCAAGGCCTGGACTACGGATGCTTTGTTGCGGGAAACCCGTGAGTTGGTGGAAGGTAAGCGCAAAGAAGGCGCCCGTGCAGTAGATATGGTTTCTTCCACCCTGTTAACGATTTGCCAGACCTATAATATTAAAGCCGGTTCAATACTGGCGGTAAGCGACAACGTGATTACCGGCGAAATGGGTTTTATGAACCCGCTTTATTATATGGCTGAAGGTAATTTGATTAAAATTGCGCTAGAGTTAGTGAAAAAACTGGAAGGCAAATAAAGGATGAGCATGAAGTTTTCTCCATTATTTTGGCCGATACAATTAAAAGGTAATACGATTTACATTCTGGATGAGACGCAGCTTCCCCAGAAGTTTACCTATATTAAGGCCAAGAATTATCAGCAGGCTTGCCGGGCAATTAAACAAATGAAAACCCGCGCCGTAGGCCAGGTGCTTTTGGTGATGTACACCTTTATCCTAAGTAAACGGCAGAATAAGGATTTAACCAAGGTTGCTGTTGCGATTAACGCTACGCGTCCTACCCTGTCTTTTAAATTTTTGACGGATATGGTTTTAGGCATGGAAAAAAGCGGGGCGCCCTTAGAAAAAAGCATCCTGGGTTTTTTAGAGATGCTTAAAGCCAAGCGTATCGAACAGGCCAAAGCAACAGCTAAGTTGCTTAAAGACGGCGATGTAATCCTTACGCACTGTAATATCAGCGGACTGATGCCTTTGATTGCTCAATTGGCTAAAGAACAGGGCAAGAAAATAAGTTTTTATGTTACGGAAACCCGTCCGTATTTGCAGGGCTCCCGCCTGACTGCCTGGGAGATTATGCGCGCAGGTTTCGATGTTACGATTATCACCGACAACATGGTGGCTTATCTGTTATCATTAGGCATCGTGACCAAGGTGATTGTGGGCGCGGATCATTTGACTTTAAACGGGGATATCGCCAATAAGATCGGCACTTACCAGATTGCGGTGGTGGCGAAATATTTTAAGATCCCGTTTTTTGTGATTTGCCCTCCGGCATCTAAATTAAAAACCGGTAAAGAAATTAAAATTGAAATCCGGCCGGACGATGAACTGAAAATTTATCAGGGGATGTATTTAGCGCCTAAGGAAGTGAAAGCATATTATCCGGCTTTTGATGTTACGCCGGCAAAATTAATTACTAAACATATTTATTTGGGGGTTTAAGTGACTGAGTTAGAGCTGCGCACAGAAATTATTCAAGTTGGTAAAAGGTTGTATGAGGCAGGTTTGGCTGTGGCTAAGTCTGGCAACATCAGCGGCCGCCTAGATCAGGAGAATATTTTAATTACTTCCAGTGGATCATTTTTAGGCCAATTAAAAGAGAGCGATATTGTGAAGGTAAATTTAGCAGATGGTAAGTTCGCCGGAGAGGCTAAACCCAGCTCGGAATTACCCCTGCACAGTTTAGTTTATAAAAACTTTTCTGCTAAAGTAGTTATACATTGTCATCCGCCATTGATTAACGGATATTTTGCTGTAGCCAAGGCGCTTAAAGCCATGAGTTTTGAAACTAAATTTTACCTGGGAGATATTCCGGTTATTCCTCAGGAGACACCGACGGTGACGCAGACCGAACCGGTAATTGCCGCTTTAAAAACAAATAATTTAGTAGTATTAAAAAATCATGGGACAGTGGCGATGGCTGAAAAATTTCAGGATGCTTTAGCAATTACCGAGGCGCTGGAGGAGGCAGTAAAGAGTGCAGCGGTTGCCCGGTTATTAGATAAAGATGTTTTGGATGATTTGGATGCTGCTTTAAAGGATGATTTAAAACGCAATCAACCTGCCTACAAAATGTTTAGCCGGGAACATATCCAGGCAATCGTGGATTTAGTGAATCAGGATGAATTTATCGCCCAGAAAGGTAAAGAGCTGGATCTTACCGTAAAATTAGCGATTAAATTGGACGGCGGAAGCGAGGTTTTTAAATTTAATTTCGAAAAAGGCAGAATTGTAAAATTAGATACGGACAGTGATGCTCCTTTTGTAATTTCTGCTGCGGCCCCGGTATGGGAGCAGGTGTTTTTAGGCAAGCTGGATTCTTTTGTGGCGGTTACCCAGGGCAAAATGAAATTAAGCGGCCAAATGGGCCAGCTTTCCAAATGGTATGTCCCTTTTAACCGGCTGTTTGCATTGTTCAAGGAAGTAAAAATTCAGGCTTAGTCCCGCCTTAGAAACAACACCAAAATTCTCTAGAATTTTGGTGTATTCGGCGGGATAAGCGCCCGACGTTAATTGAAATTACGTCGGTGTCCGCCAGGTGGCGGAATTCGCAGACGTCCGCCTGTGGCGGACTACAACTTACGTCGTACTTTGTACTGCGTAAGTTGTCTGCTCATTTAAAGAGGTAAAAATTTTATGATTCCCAAAAGTTCGCTTTATATTAACGGTCAATTTATCGAGACGCTAGAAAAACAGAATATTATTAATCCCTCAACTGGTAAAGTAATTGCGGAAGTTTCATTATCCTCGCCGACCGAACTGGAAATGGCTTTATCCAGCGCCCGCCTGGCGTTTGACCAGGGCCCCTGGCCGCAGTTTTCTTTAGCTGAACGTAAAGAATTTATTTTCCGGATTGCGCAGGGTATTCTGGATAATGCCGAGCTGCTGGCGTCGCTGGAAATGCAAAACACCGGTAAGCCGATTAAAGAAACCACTTTTATGGATATTCCCTCCAGCGCTAAAACATTTGAGTTTATAGCGAATAATTTTATTGATT
>JAQTRA010000088.1 GCA_028712045.1 Candidatus Omnitrophota bacterium
GGGCAGATAAGTTTCCGGCAGAATCCGTTTTTCGAGGCAAATGTCAGGCAATTGGCCGGGCTTTATAAGGTAACCGGCCAAAGCGAACAGGCAGATAAATATTTAATTTTAGCTAAACAACTTGACCCCAAGGCAGAATAAATGATCAGCGAGAATATAATTATCCGCGGAGCAAAAGAGCATAATCTTAAGAATATTAACCTGGATTTGCCGCGCAATAAACTGATTGTGGTAACCGGTTTATCCGGATCCGGTAAATCCAGCCTGGCGTTTGATACGATTTATGCTGAAGGCCAGCGCAGGTTCGTGGAGAGCCTTTCCAGTTATGCCCGGCAGTTTTTAGAGCAACTGCAGAAACCGGATGTAGATTTTATTTCCGGTTTATCTCCGGCGATTGCTATTGAACAGCGTTCGGCTGGCGGTAATCCGCGCTCTACGGTGGCTACACAGACAGAGATCTATGATTATTTAAGGCTGCTGTTTGCCAGGATAGGGAAAGTTCACTGTTATAAATGCGGCCAGTTAATTCAAAGCCAAAGCGCGCAGGAGATTGTGGAATTAATCCTGGCTTCTTGTCTGGATAGTGATGTGCAGATTTTAGCTAGTTTAATCCAGGGGAAAAAAGGGGAACACCGGGATATTTTTTCGCAAATTCAAAAATCCGGGTTTGTGCGGGCCAGGGTTGATGGTAAAATTTACGAGTTACCGGCAAAAATTAAATTAGCCAGGTATAAACTTCATAACATCGAAGTGGTAGTTGACCGTTTGCATGTCGGGCCGGGTATTTTAAAACGGCTTACTGATTCTATTGAAACCGGCCTTAAGGTAGGCCAGGGAACAGTTATTATTGCCAAAGCCGGCCTGTCTAAGGATTTGGTTTTTAGCGAGCAGTATGCCTGCGCTAATTGTCAAATAAGCTATGGCCAGATCAACCCGCGTAATTTTTCATTTAATTCGCCATATGGGGCTTGTCCGGAATGCAATGGTTTAGGTACCAAGCTTAAATTTGATCCGGATTTGATTATCCCGGATAAAAATAAAAGTATTAATGGCGGCGCACTTGAGCCGTGGAAACGCGGCGGCAGAGGTTATATCCTTTATTATCGTTGGTTGATTAGGGAATTAAGCGGGCGTTTAAAGTTTTCTCTGGATGAGCCTTTCAAGAAATTACCCAAGCTTGTGCAAAAGGCGATTCTTTATGGCAGTGATGAATTGGTTAATAATAAGCCATTTGAAGGGGTAATTCCTAATTTAGAAAGATTATTTCATCAGACTGATAGTGACTACCTGAAAGAAGAAATCAGCAAGTTTATGTCCAGCCTTTTTTGCCCGGCATGTTCCGGCGCCCGGCTTAAGCCGGAGAGCCTGGCAGTGCGGATTAATCAGAAGAATATTTCCGAGGTAACTTGCCTGTCGATAAAAGAGGCGCTGAATTTCTTTTCTAGCCTGAAGCTAACCGAAAAAGAAAAATTAGTCAGTTATCAAGCCTTAAAAGAGATAACCCAAAAATTGAAATTTTGCGTTGATGTCGGTTTAGATTATTTAACGCTTGACCGCAAAAGCGCAACTTTATCCGGCGGCGAGGCGCAGAGGATCCGCCTGGCTACCCAGGTCGGTTCCGGTTTGGTCGGGGTTTTATATGTTTTAGATGAGCCGAGCATCGGCCTGCATCAGCGGGATAATGAAAAATTACTCTCTACTTTAAAAGCGCTGCGGGATTTAGGCAATACCCTGGTGGTGGTTGAGCATGATCAGTCGACGATTATGAGCGCGGACCATATTGTTGATTTAGGCCCCGGGGCAGGCCGGCACGGAGGTAAGGTTATTTTTTCCGGGAATAAAGAGGAGCTTATGGCTTGCAAGGATTCTTTAACTGCCAAATATATCCGTAAGGAGCTTTCCATTAAGCCGCCAATAACCCGGCGGGATTGGCGGGCGAAAAAATTTATAGAAATTAAAGGGGCAGCTGAACATAATCTTAAAAATATTGATCTGCGGTTTCCCTTAGGAACGCTGATTTGCGTAACCGGCGTGTCCGGATCAGGTAAATCCACTTTAATCAGCGATATACTTTATCCGGCTTTAGCCCGGAAGATTTACAGGTCTAAAGAAAAACCCGGAGTATTTAAGAGTATAAGCGGGACAGATCAAATTGACCAGGTGATTGTGGTTGACCAGCAGCCCATCGGCAGGACTCCAAGATCTAATCCAGCAACCTACACCGGAGTATTTACTCAGGTAAGAGATTTATTTGCTCAGCTGCCGGAAGCGCGCCAGCGGGGTTATCAGCCGGGAAGGTTTTCTTTTAATGTCAAAGGAGGCCGTTGCGAAGCTTGCGGAGGCGATGGAATCAAAAAGATTGAAATGCATTTCTTGCCGGATGTATATGTAAAATGCGAGTTGTGTAAAGGATTAAGGTTTAACCAGGCTACTTTAGAGGTGAAATATAAAGGTAAATCTATTGCCGATGTTTTGGAGATGACTATTGAGGAGGCTTTGGAACTGTTTAGCAATATTCCGAGAATAAAAAATACCTTGGAATATTTAAATGACGTGGGGTTGGGCTATATCCAATTGGGCCAAAGTGCTACCACTCTTTCCGGCGGCGAGGCGCAGAGGATCAAACTTTCTTCGGAATTATGCAAACGTTCCACCGGAAAAACTCTTTACCTGCTTGACGAGCCGACCACGGGTTTACATTTTGCTGATGTCGCCAGGTTGATATCGGTATTACAAAGATTAGTCCAGCGGCAAAACACGGTAGTCGTGGTTGAGCATAATCTCGAGGTAATTAAATGTGCGGATTATATTATTGACCTGGGCCCGGAAGGCGGGGATAAAGGCGGAGAAGTGGTTGCTTCCTGCAGCCCGGAAGAATTAATTAAAATAGATAAATCTTTTACGGCTAAGTTTCTTAAAGAAGTTTTAAAAGAAAAATGAAAAAACGAATTGCGGTTGGGTTAATTTTGATTTTATTTTTATCATCTTTTAGTTTGGCTGAAGAAACAGCTAAGGAAACTGAGCTGTTGTTTATGGCGAAAAAAGCTTACGAAGATGGTTTTTACGAAGTTGCCTTAGGCATGCTGGAGAGGTTTCAAAAAGATTTTCCTTCTTCGGATAAGATAGGTGAAACGCGGCTGTTAACCGGACAGAGCTATTTCTATCAGGGCCGTTACCTGGAAGCGTTAAATACGTTTGAGGCTTTATTGGCTGATCCCCAGGCCGTAAATTTTAAAGACGCGCTTTATTTCTGGATGGCGGAGCTGCACTTTAAAGGCAATAATTTTGATAAGGCGATAGTTTTTTATCAGAAATTAATCAATGATTTTCCCCAAT
Organism: Candidatus Omnitrophota bacterium; assembly: GCA_028712045.1. Next base: position 3,337 of record JAQTRA010000088.1, read on the forward strand.
CTTCTTATCTGCCGGCGGCATATTATTCTTTAGGTTGGGCGTTTTCGCAGACAGGTAAATACAGCCAGGCTTTAGGGAGTTTTAATAGTTTGCTGGAAAAGTTTCCTAATGAGCCGCAAAGTAAAGACGCGGCTTTTAAAATAATCGAGTGTTATTATAATCTTAAAGAGTATGCTGAATTAAAAATTAAGATTAAAGCGGTACTTAAGCTTTATGCCTCTGATGTTTTGCGCCTGCCTTATCTTTATTTTTATCTGGCGGAATCCGAATATTATCTGGATAACCTTAATGAGGCAGTCAAAAATTACCTTAAATCAGCGCAAGCCTTTAAGGAAGATAAAGCCCAGGCTTTGGCAAAATTAGGCTTGGGTTGGTCTTACCTTAAACTTAAAAGATATAAAGAGGCGGAAGAGGCTTTTGCCGATATCAGCCAGGATAGTTTGGATAAGAAAAACCTGGACATACTGCTATTGGGCCAGGCTTTGTTAATGTCACAGTCTAACCGGATTTACGAAGCAAAAAAATATTATCAGAAACTCATTGATGTTAGCCGTGATCCTTTAATGCGCCTTCAGGCTTATATCGGGAAAGCTGACGCATTTTATAATTTAGCTGAATATCCCCAGGCAGTTGAAGTATATAAAGAAGGCCAGGAAGATATGGCTAAAACCGGCAACCAGGCTATAGCGACAGATAGGTTAATGGATAAGTTACGTTACAATTTAGGCCTGGCTTACCTCAAGCAGGGCGAAATCAAACCCGGTATAGCTATATTCGAGAATATTGCTTCCCGAGACGTTGATTTAGCTCTGAAGGTCGGAGCGCTTTGCCAGATTGGCGATACCTATCAGGAAACTCAGGATTATTTAAAAGCCGAAGAAGAATACGGGAAAATTTTAAAACAATTTCCTGACTCAGCGTTTGCGGATTATGCGTTATACCAAATC
>JAQTRA010000013.1 GCA_028712045.1 Candidatus Omnitrophota bacterium
GCATTAGTTCCATCATAACTACTCGGGCTGCCGTAGGTCCAACCGTCAGCTTTTGCTTTAGCCATGTCAAAATAGCCGTAGAGCACTGAAACTGTAACATCTTCGACTGGTTTACAGCTGGCTCTTAAGTTTAATACACTCATATCCGTGAAAGGCAAAAGCGCATAAGCGATATTGCCAAGTTTTTGATCATAGTACATATCTTCCCAGCTACTTTGAGTGCTTTGAGAGCCGCTCTTATCACCGGATAAGTAAGTATAGCTGGCTCCAATACTAGGAGTCATCTTAATTTTGGCAAAGGTATAGTCTGCCATTGCCTGAATAGCATAAGCTCTGTGTTTATTATAATTATCAGCCGGAGCAACGTCCGCACCATCAGCTTTACCAAACTGATATGCGCCTTCTAAAGATGCAGTAAGATTTTCAATTGGGTTGACTGAAATTAAGGCGCCGATAGTGTTAGTTTTGTCAGCTTTGCCGTTACTATTAGATGTGGATACGCCATCGTTGTTATTGCTTTTTAAGAAATAATAACCGGATACACTAACTTTTTTATTCAATGCATAAGTAGCATTAATACCGTATAAAGTATTATCGTTATTTCTCGTAGTATCTTGTTCATTGATCTTGGCATACATTAAATCCACAACCAAAGGATCATAATCAAGAGTTGCCCGAATTGCATCAAAGGCTTTTCTTTCAGATAAATCAGTAGGAATGTTGACTACTTCATCGGGTACTTTGGGATTACCAATGATTAAACCATTACCGAATTTAATTTCCTGGCGGCCTACAGTTAAAGTTAAAGGTGAATATAAGAATTCTTTTAAAGTAACATAAGCAAGGTCAAGGTTAATGCTTGAATTTCCGTTGTCGCTGGAAGCAGTGTTGGTATCATTTTGGCCGTTCCAGACTCTTTCATTGATTAATCTTACAGTGGCTTGAACGTTATCCGTAAGATCAGCATCAACGCGAACCCTTATCTGCGACATAAAGAATTTTTGATCGACATTCTTTTTATCTCCTGCGGAACCAATTTTTAGATTAAAATGTTCTCTGGCTACTCCACTGGCAATAATATCTCCACTGATTTTTACATTCTGGACTTCGGCGTAGGCAGCACAGCTTAAGCTAGCGGTTAAGGCTAAAACTAAGGCTAAAATAAAACGTTTCTGCATTTATCCTCCCTCTATATTATTAAAATAATACCTGATTAACCAGATTATTGAAATCATTTTTACACGGAAAGAATAGCTTGTCAAGTTTTAATTGGTTCAAAGCTAACGATAATAAAAACACCCGGTAAATTGTTTTTACCGGGTGTTTTTATTGCTAAATATCTGGTTACTTTATATTAGAAGGTAACCTTCATCGAACCGATTAACTGAGTTGCGTTTTGTTTCTCAACATTCCAGGCCTTTCCCGGCAGGAATATGCCGCCAGTTAAGCCAAATTGTACATCTTCAGTGTAATCATAGGTAATTGTGGCATCAATTTCATCACCCAGATGTTTTTTATTTTCTCTCATAAAAGGAGCCCCGGTCATCTCATAGTAGTGGGTAGACCCATCATATCTGCTTGGGCTGCTGTACATCCAGTTACCTTGTTTTGCTTTAGCCATATCAAAGTATCCGTATAATACTGAAACCGTGACATCTTCAACTGGTTTACAGCTGGCTCTTAAATTAAGCACGCTTAAATCTCTGAAATCTAAAAGCGCATAAGCAATATTGCCAAGTTTCTGGTCATAGTACATCGGATCCCAACTATTTTGGCTGCTTTGCGAGCCACTCTTTTCGCCGGATAAATAAGTATAACTGGCTCCGATACTAGGCGTCATCTTAACTTTGGCAAAAGTGTAATCGGCCATTGCCTGGATAGCATAAGCCCTATGCTTATTATAATTAAGAGCCGGAGCAAGCCCAGAGCCGTCAGCTTTACCAAATTGATAGGCGCCTTCTAAGGATAAGATAAGATTTTCAATTGGCGTACTTGAGATTAACATGCCAATCGTGTTAACTAGATCAGCTTTACCGGCGCTAGCCTCTAAACTACCTCCCCAGTTATCTCTCTTTAAGAAATAGTAACCGGATACATTAGTTTTTTTGTTTAAGGCATAAGTAGCATTAATACCGTATAAGTTAGCATCGTTGTTTCTAATCGTGCTATCTTCGGCAATCTTAGCGTAAATTAAATCGACAACCAAGGGATCGTAATTAAGAGTTGCCCGAATTGCATCAAAGGATTTTCTTTCAGATAAATCAGTAGGGATATTAACTATATCATCACCTACTCCGGCATTACCGATAACTAAGCCGTTGCCAAAACGAATTTCCTGGCGGCCGACAGTTAAAGTCAAAGGCGAATATAAGAATTCTTTTAAGGTTACATAAGCAAGGTCAAGGTCAATACTTGAATTTCCGTTGTTGCTGGTAGCAGTGTTAGTATCATATTGGCCGTTCCAGACTCTTTCATTGATCAGTCTTACTGTAGCTTGAACGTTGTCAGTAAGATCAGCATCAATGCGGACTCTTATCTGCGACATAAAGAATTTTTGATCGATATTCTTTTTGTCTCCGGGGTTACCGCTTTGTAAATTAAAGTGTTGCCTAGAAACTCCGCTGGCAATAATATCTCCACTAATTTTCACATTCTGAACTTCGGCGTAGGCAGCACTAAATGTGGCTGTCACTAGCAAAGCAAGCGCTAAAACTAAAATCAAGCGTTTACCCATTTTTTCTCTCCTCCTCAGGTTATAAAAATAATACCTTACAATCAGATTATTGTTGTTATTTTCACACGTAAAGATTAGCTTGTCAAGTTTAATTAAAAACCCACTATAAATAAAAACCCCGGTAGAAAATTTCTACCGGGGTTTTTAATACTAAATACGTTGTGACTTTATCTTAGAATGTAACTTTCATGGAACCGATTAACTGAGTTGCGTTTGCCTTTTCAATATCCCAGGCTTTTCCAGGCATAAATATGCCACCAGTTAATCCGAACTGCACATCTTCAGTGTAATCATAGGTAACTGTGGCATCAATTTCATCACCCAGATGGCTTTTACCAGCTCTAAGAGGAGTGCTAGCAGAAGTATAGTATTGAGTAGATCCATCATAAAGATGTGAACTACCATATCCCCATGCGCCATCTTTAGCTCTAGCAAAATCATAATAACCATAAACCATTGAGAGCGTAACATCCTCAACTGGTTTACAGCTGGCTCTTAAGTTATATGCACTTAAATCTGTAAATCCTAAGAGTGCATAGGCAATACTGCTAAGTTTTTGATCATAGAACATTGAATCCCAGCTTCCTTGGCTGCTTTGTGTTCCGCTTTTGTTTCCGGAAAGATAAGTATAGCTGGCTCCAATTGAAGGAGTCATCTTAACTTTGGAAAAAGTATAATCTGCCATTGCTTGGATAGCATATGATCTACGTTGAGAATACTGAGCATTAACTGAATCATCGTATTTACCAAATTGATATGCACCTTCTAATGATAGAGTAAGGTCATCAATCGGTGTGCTTGAAACTAATATACCAACAGTATTAACTTTATCAGCTTTACCATTACTATTAGATGTACCAGCGTTATTATCGCTTTTTAAGAAATAGTAACCAGATATGTTGGTCTTTTTGTTTAAGGCATAGGTAGCATTAATACCGTATAAATTAATGTCATTATTTCTGATAGTGCTATCTTCAGAAATCTTAGCATACATTAAATCGACAACCAAAGGATCATAATCAAGAGTTGCTCGAATTGCATCAAAGGCTTTTCTTTCGGTTAAGTCAGTAGGGATGTTGACTACGTTACTACCAACTTGTGCTCTACCAATGATTAAACCATTACCGAATTTAATCTCCTGACGACCCACAGTTAAAGTCAAAGGTGAATATAAGAATTCTTTTAAGGTTACATAAGCAAGGTCAAGGTCAATACTTGAATTTCCGTTGTCGCTAGTAGAAGTATTTGTATCATATTGGCCGTTCCATACTCTTTCATTGATCAGTCTTACTGTGGCTTGAACATTATCCGTAAGATCTGCGTCAATGCGGACTCTTATTTGTGACATAAAGAATTTTTGATCAATATTCTTTTTGTCACCTGCTGCACCATTTCTTAAATTAAAATGTTCTCTGGCTACTCCACTGGCAATAATATCTCCACTGACCTTTACATTCTGTACTTCTGCGTAGGCGGCACTAAATGTGGCTCCGACTAGCAAAGCAAGCGCTAATACTAAAATCAAGCGTTTACCCATTTTTTACTCCTCCTTTTTTTGTTAACTGTTGTGGATATATGGTTAACTAGGCTTATGATTTATTGCCTAGGATAATTTCACCTTCAAACTACTTATTGTCATTCTACTTATAACTATTTATTTGTCAAGAGTTTTTTTACTTAACCGGTGATTTGGCTTTTTTGGATACGTTCTGTGATTTGGGACCTAAAGATATCACTATCAGGGTGTTACCCCAATTCATCGGCTGCAAAGTAATAATGCAGGTTTCATTCTCCCGCTCAAAGTTCAACAGCCTTTGGCCGTATTCCACGATATTCACCAGGTCCCAGTTATACATCGGCATCTGTTCTTTATAAAACTCAACTATCTGGTCCGGGTTATTTTTGCCCTGGTATTTTAAAACTCCCACGCGGACTCCTGAGCTGACAAAAGAGTAAGATTGTTCAGGCAGGCTTTTCACGCCCACCGGAACAGGAACGTCAGTAAATTTTAGGATTGTCTGCGGAGAAAGGCTACCCGGGCCAGCGGTGGTTTTGCTCTCGGTTATGGTGGTGCATCCAATCAAACTGGCAGTTAATAGGAAACAAATAACGGATAAGAAAAACAATTTAGAGAAAAACTTCATCTTCCCTCCTTTTTAGCTAAAAAAGTTTTAACCTCGGCATAAATTTTATCAATCTCAACGGTGGTTAATCCTAAGTCTAACCCTACTTTGATCAATTCTACCGGGCTGATTATATCGTCTGTAGTATGACTGTCATTATTTAAAATTAATTTGGCCCCGAATTTTCTGGCTTGTTTAATTACGTGGGCATTAGCCTGGCTGTGGCCGCGGCGGCTGGTAATCTCCAGGAATACTCCGCGGTCTTTGGCCAGTTGTGTGTCTGCATCAGAAATCAATCCGGGGTGAGCCAGGATATCAATATCAGCCATTAAAGCCAGCCGGTTGGTATCTTTTGCCACCGGTTCAACCGGGGTTTCACCGTGGGCAATGATAATTTTAATGCCTTCTTTTCGGGCTAAAGCCGCCAGAGGCTTGAACTGTTCCGGCGGTAAATGAGTTAATTCAATTCCGGGTAAAACTTTTATCGCCGAGGCTTTTGGCCAGCGCTTACAAAATTCCACAATCGCTTTGCCGACTTGTTTAATATTGCTGTAATCCGCATGGTCAGTGATCGCGATTACTTTATAACCTTTATTTAGGTAACGCACGGCCACTTCTGAGGGAAGCAGGTCGCCGTCACTTAAAAATGTATGCGCGTGTAAGTTGTACATAATTTTAACGCCCCTGGCAGGAATCGAACCTGCCGCACACAGTTTAGGAAACTGTTGCTCTATCCTTATGAGCTACAGGGGCAGATTGTCCGCGGGGTATAGCTCTTATTCCCCCTCAAACTTAACTAAAGAATATACCGGATACTCTTTAAATTTATCCCTGCCGTGTAAATCCACCAACTCAATGACAAAGCCAATCCCAGCGATATTGCCTCCCAACTGCTTGATTAAGTCAATGACCGCTTTAACTGTGCCGCCGGTAGCTAAAAGATCATCAATAATCAGGATTTTTTCACTTGACCTGATCGCGTCTTTGTGGATCTCTAAAGTATCGGTGCCGTATTCAAGTTCATAAGTAGTCGAAATTGTTTTAAAAGGCAATTTGCCTTTTTTGCGTACCGGGACAAATCCTGCGTTAATTTTATTGGCGACCGCAGCCCCAAAAATAAATCCGCGTGCTTCTACGCCGACAACTTTATCAATTTTTTTGCCTTTGTATTTTTTAGCCAGTAAATCCACGGCTTTTTTAAAAGCAACTTTATCGGCGATTAAAGTGGTGACATCCCGGAAAAGGATTCCCGGTTTGGGAAAGTCAGGGATATTGCGGATAGATTTTTCTAATAAACAGTTATTCATTTTAAAGCTCCTTCTCTTGCCCGACGACAAATTTTCTTAATTTTCTTAAAGCGGCCTCTTCGATCTGGCGGATTCTTTCCCGCGATACGCCGATTTTTTTAGCCACTTCGGCTAAAGTCTGCGGCTTGGTATCGCTTAAGCCAAAACGTAAATCCAATATCTCGCGCTCTCTTTCGGACATTACCTCTAAAAGGTTATCGACTCTTTCCCGGTCCAGTAAATGCTCGATCTCCGCATCCGGAGGCGCGGCGTTTTTGTCTTCGACTAAATCTGAGACTTGGTTATCATTATCTTCGCCAATCGGCGCTTCTAATGAAGAAGTAGTTGTGGCCATCCAGAAATTTATCTGCTCGACTTTGTCCGGAGCAAGTTTTAATTTTTTGGCGATATCCGTATCCGAAGGAATGCGTTTTAATTTTTGGCTTAACTGTTCTTTGTTTTTCTTCCACTTAGTGATCAGGTCATTCATGTAAACCGGAACGCGGATCATCTTGCCCTGTTCGCTGATTGACCGGGTGATCCCCTGCTTGATCCACCAGGCAGCATAAGTTGAAAAACGAAAACCTTTGCGGTGGTCAAATTTTTCCACGGCTTTCATTAAACCGAGATTCCCTTCCTCGATTAGATCAAGAAAGGGAATCCCTAAACGCATATATCTTTTGGCAATATTAATTACCAGGCGAAGATTCGCGCGGATCATCTCTTTACGCGCTACCTCATCCCCTTTGCGGATCAGCTTATTTAACTCAATCTCCTGCTTAGCAGTTAACAGAGGGATAAGCCGGACTTCTTTGAAATATGTCTTTAATGCTTCCATAGTTATTTCTTTTTCAAAACCGCCTGCGCTGCGGCTAATTTTGCTATCGGAACCCTAAACGGTGAGCAGCTGACATAATCCATACCGGCATTATGGCAGAACTCCACAGATTTAGGTTCACCGCCATGCTCTCCGCAAATACCAATTTCTAAATTTTTGTTGGTTTTGCGTCCACGCTGAATGCCCATTTTGATCAGCTCGCCGATTCCTTCCTGATCAATGCTCTGGAACGGATCTTCCGGAAGAATTCCTTTTTTGATATATTCCGGTAAGAAACCTCCGATATCATCTCTGGAGAAACCAAAACCCATCTGGGTCATGTCATTGGTTCCGAAGGAGAAGAATTGGGCCACTGTCGCCAGTTTATCCGCCACAAAAGCTGCGCGGGGGATTTCGATCATTGTTCCAAAAAGATGTTTAATCTTTTTTAATCCGTATTTTGCCAGCACTTCTTTATATATTTGCTTGGCAATTACCAGTTGATCCTCTAACTCTTTTACATCGCAAACAACCGGGATCATAATTTCAGGATATGGATCTTTTCCTTCTTTAACTAATTCCGCGGCAGCTTCTAAAATTGCGCGAATCTGCATGGCGCTGACTTCCGGATAAGTTATACCCAGCCGCACGCCGCGATGGCCCATCATCGGGTTTGATTCATGCAGGCCTTCTGCTCGGCGGGTTAATTCTTTCATGTCGATGTTTAAATCGCGCGCTAGTTGTTCAAGTTTACCCTGCTCACGCGGGACGAATTCATGTAAAGGCGGATCCAGTAATCGGATTACTACCGGAAAGCCGTCCATGGCTGCGATTGTTCCCTTGATATCTTTTTTTACAAAGGGGAACAATGCGTCCAAGGCTTTTTGCCTTTCTTCAACTGTATTAGAAACTATCATTTTACGCAGCAAGAAAAGCGGCTCATCCGCGCCTTTACCGTAAAACATATGCTCGGTCCGGAATAATCCGATGCCTTCGGCTCCAAATTGCAGGGCTTTTTTAGCATCATCCGGAGTATCCGCGTTAGTGCGCACACCTAATTCTTTGATTGCGTCGCACATTTTCAGGAACTCCGAAAGCACGGTATTTTCTTCGGCCGCGTCCATCATCGGCAATTTGCCTTCGTAAACTGTTCCTTTAGTTCCGTTTAAAGTGATCCAATCGCCTTCTTTAAGTGTTTTATCGGCCACATGCACGAGTTTCTTTTCGATCTCTACATGCATTGTACTGCATCCGACAATACAGCATTTTCCCCAGCCGCGGGCAACTAAAGCTGCGTGGCTAGTCATGCCGCCGCGGGCAGTAAGAATTGCCTGGGCAACGCGCATACCCTCAACATCTTCCGGATTAGTTTCTTCACGGACTAAGATTACTTGTTTGCCTGTTTTTGCCCACGCTACCGCGTCGTTGGAAGAGAAAACAATCTGTCCGCAAGCCCCACCCGGTCCAGCGGGTAAGCCTTTAGCAAAAGGTTTTACTCCCAGTTCTGTTTTTGGGTCGATAATCGGGTGCAGTAACTCATCTAATTGCGACGGAGTTACGCGGATGACTGCCTGTTCTTTTTTAATCATTTTTTCTTTGACCATATCCACGGCCATGCGTACTGCTGCCGGGCCGTTGCGTTTACCCACGCGGCACTGCAACATAAAGAGTTTTCCTTTTTCAATGGTAAACTCAATATCCTGCATATCATGGTAATGTTGCTCCAGCCGGTCTTGTATTTTGTAAAGTTCCTGGTAAATCTTGGGCATGGTTTTTTCTAAAGTAAGCAGTTCTTTATTATGGCTGGAAGTTGAATATTCGTTGATCGGTGCCGGCGTGCGAATACCGGCAACTACATCTTCCCCCTGGGCGTTAATTAAATATTCGCCGTAGAAATTATTTTCGCCGTTTCCCGGGTTGCGCGTAAAAGCTACTCCGGTGGCGGAATCATTACCCATATTGCCAAAAACCATCGTTTGTACATTTACGGCTGTGCCCCAGGCATCCGGGATATTTTCGATCCGGCGATAGCTGATGGCGCGTTTTCCATTCCAGGAAGAAAATACCGCACCGATGCCGCCCCAGAGCTGTTCCATGGGTTCATCCGGAAATTCCTTGCCTAAGACTTCTTTAATTTTTGCTTTAAACTGCGCGCAAAGCTTTTTTAAGTCGTCGACATTTAAATCCGTATCGCTGGAATAATTCTTGGCTTTTTTCATCTCCAGCATAATTTTTTCCAGCTGTTTACGGATTCCCTCTTCGCCTTTGGGTTCAATACCCGCAGCTTTCTCCATAACTACGTCGGAGTACATCATAATCAAGCGCCGGTAAGCATCATAAACAAAACGGCTGTTGCCGCCACTTTGTTTAATTAAACCGGGAATAGTTTTTTCGGTTAAACCTACATTTAAAACTGTTTCCATCATTCCGGGCATGGATTTTCGCGCGCCGGAGCGGACTGAAAATAATAATGGATTACTTGCGTCCCCGAATTTACGCTCCATTAGTTTCTCTATTTTTTCCAAGGCTTTGAGCAGCTGCTCTTTTAATTCCTTGGGATATTTCTTTTTATTTTCGTAATAATATGTGCAGACCTCTGTGGTACAGGTAAATCCCGGAGGAACCGGTAACATTAAATTTTTATTGCCGGCCATTTCGGCTAAATTCGCGCCTTTACCGCCTAAGAGGTTTTTCATGCTTTCATTGCCTTCACCTTTGCCGCCACCAAAACTATAAACATATTTCTTGGCCATTACTTTTTAAACCCTTCCTTTCATGTAGATTGTGTAGCGGAGGTTTAAACCTCCGCTACGATTGTGAATAACTTAACTAAGTTGGTTGATTAAATAATTTTTTAACTTATCGACTGAAATTCTTTCCTGCAGCATAGTGTCCCGGCTGCGCACCGTTACTTGTTTATCTTCTAATGTTTGTACATCCACCGTGACACAAAAAAGTGTTCCGACTTCATCTTGCCGGCGGTAAAGCTTGCCGATTGCGCCGGTATCGTCATAAGTAGTAACCAAAGATTTTTTTAAATCCTGAGTTATTTTTTTGGCCAACTCCACAATTTCCGGGCGGTTACGTAAAAGCGGCAACACCGCAACTTTTGTGGGAGCCAGTTCCTTGCTTAATTTTAAAACTATCCGGGTATCTTCTTTGACCTTTTCTTCATGGTAAGCATCAATTAATACTGCCAGGACAGCCCGGTCTACTCCGCCGGAAGGCTCAATAACATAAGGATAAAATTTTTCTTTTTTCTGGTCGTCGAAATAAACCAGTTCTTTGCCGCTGATTTTTGAGTGTTGTTTAAGGTCAAAATCCGCGCGGTTGGCAATTCCTTCTAATTCGCTCCAGCCGAACGGAAAGTTGTATTCTACATCCGTGCAGGCTAAAGCATAGTGCGCTAATTCATCCTGAGCATGCACGCGCAGGCGCAGGTTCTCTTTTCTTACCCCGAGGCTTAAATACCAGTTAAAACGGTCAGCCACCCAGGTTTCATGGAACTTGGCGGCATCTAGCGGACGGCAAAAATACTCTAGTTCCATCTGTTCAAATTCCCGGGTGCGAAAAGTAAAATTTCCCGGAGTAATCTCATTACGGAAAGATTTGCCGATCTGCGCCAGCCCAAAGGGTAATTTAGGGTGTTTTGAATCCAGGATATTTAAAAAATTTACAAACATTCCCTGGGCTGTTTCCGGACGTAAATGGATAACATTGGAAGCGTCTTCGACCGGGCCCTGGTGCGTTTTGAACATTAAATTAAACGGCCGGGATTCAGTCAGCTCTCCGCCGCAGGCCGGGCATTTAGTTTTATTTACCAGATCCTGGGTTTTGAACCGTTTTTTGCAGGTAAGGCAATCACTCTTTAAATCAAAGAAGTTTTCTACGTGGCCGGAGGCTTCCCAGACTTTGGGGTGCATCAGAATAGCCGCGTCCATACCGAAAACATCGTTTCTGGCGTAGACGCAAGCTTGCCACCAGGCTTTTTTTAAGTTATTTTTTAACTCTACTCCGTGTGGGCCGTAATCGAAAGTGTTAGCTAATCCGCCGTAAATTTCGCTGCTTTGAAAAATAAAACCCCGGCGTTTACATAATGAAACAATTTTTTCCATGAGTCCTAGTGAGTGGTGCTAATCGTGAGGGTCTTTAGTTTCCCTGGTGTAATATTCCATGGTTGTTCCGTCGATAATCCCATTTTCATAAGCTTTGGTAACTGATTCGGCCATTGACTGCATTTTAAAGGCTTTGCTGGTTTGGATAATATTGGTTATCTGGTATAATTCATCTTTACGGATAACCCGTTTAACCGCGTCATTAACAATCAGAACTTCGGAAGCTAAAACTCTTCCCTTTTTATTCGGTTTAGGTATTAATAGCTGGACAATTACTGCGTTCAGGCAGAAAGATATCTGATTTAAGACTTTGCGGCGTTGCTCAGAGGGGAACATATTGGCCAGCCGGTCAATTGCCTGGATAGTATTAGGAGCATGAAAAGAAGCAATAACCAGGTATCCGGCTTCGGCAGTGATAAAAGCCGTAGCAATAGTTTCCATATCATCTAGCTCTCCGACAACGATAATATTGGGATCCTGCCTTAAGGTGCTTTTTAAAGCAGCAGCAAAGGAATTAGTGTCAATTCCGACCTCGCGCTGTTTAATAATGCTTTTTATGTTAGAATGCACATATTCTATCGGCCTTTCCAGGGTAACAATAACCGCTTTTCTTTCGTGATTAATTAAGTCAACTATTGCGGACATGGTCGTGCTTTTTCCGGAGCCAGTTGGCCCGGTTACCAGGATTAAGCCTTCTCTTTGCCTGGCCAGGTCTTTGACCACGCTGGGGATATTTAACTCTTCGTAGGAAAATTCCCGGGTATTGATTAACCTGAAAGTGGCTTCCAGAAAACCTCTTTGCTGATGTAAATTTACGCGGAAACGGATCTTATCGTTATATTGTATTCCGAAATCAAGCTCTTTTTCTTTTTCAAATATCCGGATTTGCTGTTTACTCATTATGCTGTAAAGCAGTTGATTAATCTCTTCCGGTGAAAATGGCTGCATTTCCAGGGTTTCCAGCTCTCCTTCTACGCGGATCATCGGGGCCTGGTTTACTAATAGATGTAAATCTGAAGCGTTTTTCTTAACTACCAAGCCTAGTAAATTATTAATATTTATACGCTCAATCAGTTTTTTTACTTTGTCCTTGTCTTCTTCGCTGATCGAAAAAAAAGATGCCCCAATATTAAATTTTCCAAATTCCAATGTTTCAATCCGCGCCACTTTTATAGTTGCGTTGATGATATGGTCGTTATTCGGAAGTTGGAACTTAGCTTTTAATTCTGTGCCTAAAGCAAAGATTTCATCAGACTCAAAACATAAGCCATCTGCGGACATATCCCAGATGACCAATGTTTTTTCCCCAACTGCTTTTCCTGTTGGGTCAGTCGTATTGATCGTAATCGGAAGATTTAAAAAAGTACGGTAATTTTTTCTTCGGTCAGCTTCAAAGGTAAACAAAGTATCCTGCTTTCTTGTGTTTCTGCGTTTCTATTTTAATTTTGTAAAACCTTATGCCTAAATTATATAGGATAAATCTTGAGTGTCAATAATTAAATCACCTCAGCCGGAGTTTGGAACTAATTTACCGGTTTAATGGTGGAAAGTATTGCGTAAACCTTATTTAAATCAAGTTGCGCACTGGTATCTTTGATATAGACCTTGAAGAAATTATCATCGGCATCCAGGAGATTACAATCAAAATAATTATTAGATTGAGTAAGGGTGTAGTTTATATACCCGGATTTATCATTTATGGTAAACCTGATCATTTTGGCGCTACCCTGGTTTCCGATATCCGGAGTAAACACGCTTTTCATAATTACGAAAAAAGCGTCAGTAATATTTTTTATTTTTCCCAGGTTGGCGTTCTGTAACCTGCGGATAAATTCGTAATTATCCTTTACTCCCTGCTTGCGGACATCCGGGTAAAGTTTAATAAAAGCAAAAGGATCCTGGCGCAGAAGATAAATTACCGCTTGATTATTAGCATGCCTTTTTTTGTAGTAAACTTTTTTTACCAATTCCTGGACCAGAGTAAAGCCTTTGGGAGCAGAAATAGACATCCGGGGGAATTTTTGCAAGACCAGAGTAGTCAGATATTCAGGGTTAATCACCGGCGCGAAAAGTTTTTCTTCCGGCTGCATACATAGAATGGGGATATTTTTGCACTCTCCGATTCCATAAGCAATATATTGCCTTAGGATATTCGGACCGCCAAATTTAATTACAAAGGCTATGGCCAGGCAAAATACCAGCAGGTTAATTATAAATTTAGGCAGTGGTTTAGTTTTCATTTATCTTTTTAAGTTCTTCTTCTTTGATGCTGAAAGAATGCTCTGGGCCGGGAAATTTTTCGCTGGTAACCTCATTTTTAAAATCTTCCAGCGCTTTTAAAATTAATGGCGAAAGATCGACATATTTTTTTACAAATTTCGGTGTGTATCTTTGAAAAAGCCCGAGCATATCGTTAATCACTAAGACCTGGCCGTCACAATGGATGCCTGCTCCGATACCAATGGTGGGAATTTTTATTTTTTTGGTAATCAGTTCGGCAAGTTTATCCGGGACGCACTCTAAAACAATGGCAAAACATCCTTTTTTTTCCAGCTCTACGGCTTGGTTGATTAAGCGTTTGGCAGCTTCTGCGTTTTTGCCTTGCACAATAAAGCCGCCAATTTTATCTGCTGTCTGAGGAGTCAACCCGATATGCCCCATTACCGCAATACCTGCGTTAATGATCTGTCCGGTTACTTCTAAGCAATGCTCAAACCACTCTAATTTTACTGCCTGGCACTTAGCTTCCTGGATAAATCTTTTAGCATTTTTTACGCACTCTTCTTCGTTGACTTGATAGGAATCATAAGGCATATCTGCCACAACTAAGCTGTTTTTTACGGCGCGGGTTACCGCTTTAGCATGGTGCATCATCTCCGGCATTCCAATTTCAGTTGTGGAATTAAGGCCCAAGACAACGTTAGCCAGGGAATCTCCCACGATAATTATATCAATTCTTGCCTTATCTACCAGGCTGGCTATGGGGTAATCGTAGGCAGTCAGCACGGTAATCTTGCGTTTATTCTTTAGGTTTTTTATCTCTTCTATGTTCAAAACTATTCCCTTATTTGACAAATGCTGTAATAAATAAGATCACGGAAAGTAAGATCATAATTGCGATTATCGATATAGTACAAATATTGTAGAAGCGGGAGTTGGTGTGTTTGCCCATCAACCTTTTATTATTTACTAAAAGGAGCATGAAGATTAACACAAAAGGAAGCAAGATGCCGTTGGTGGCTTGGGATATAAGCATGATCGGAATAAGTTTTACTCCGGGGATTAATATTACTGCAGCTCCAATTACGATAATTGCGGTGTATAAGCTGTAAAATTGCGGTGCTTCTTTGAAGGTGCGGTTAACCCCTATCTCCCAACCCATGCCTTCGCATACGGAGTAAGCAGTGGATAAAGGCAAAATGCAGGCCGAAAATACCGAGGCGTTAAGTAAGCCAAAAGCAAAAAGATAAAAGCAATATTGCCCGGCTAGCGGCTTTAGGGCCAGAGCAGCGTCTTTGGCTGATTCAATCCGGATACCATTAGCAAAAAGAGTGTTGGCGCAGACAATTACAA
Source organism: Candidatus Omnitrophota bacterium (assembly GCA_028712045.1). The sequence goes on from JAQTRA010000013.1 coordinate 14,649, forward strand.
TGAAAATAGCGATAATATTAACCACAAAAGCGCCGATGATTACATCCATTCGGCTGTATTTGTAATTCTCAAGCTTGATCCCCTTTTCTACTACTGAAGATTGTTGGTAAAACTGCATCCAGGGCGCGATGGTCGTACCGATAACTCCGATAAGCATCAGGATATAGGCTTTGTCAAACTGAAAACTTGGAGAAATCGAGCTGGTGGCAACTACTTTCCAATCAGGTTTAGATAAGAATCCTGAAACTATGTAACAAACATAAAATAAACAAGCCACCAAAAACACTTTTTCCACGGATTTATAGGTTCCTTTTACAATTAACCACCAGACAAATAACGCACAGACAGGTACAAGCAGGTATTTGCTGATCCCGAATAGTTCAGCGCTGGCCGCAATTCCGGCAAACTCTGAAATGGTGTTAAAGATATTAGAAAAAACTAAAACTACCATGGCATAAAAAGCCACTCTCACTCCGAACTCTTCCCGGATTAAATCGGCCAGTCCTTTTCCGGTTACCACGGCCATGCGGCTGCACATCTCCTGAATAATTACCAAGGCAATGATAATGGGAATAAACGACCAGATCAATGCATAGCCGTAATGTGCGCCGGCTACTGAATAAGTAGTAATTCCTCCTGCGTCATTATCTACATTAGCGGTAATAATTCCCGGCCCCATTACCGAAAGAAAAATTAAAATTTTTGCCCAGGATGATTTTAAATTTTTCATGTTTTTTGAAAGATTTTTATTCGTTTTAGCCTGCGCCAAGCAAAAGCAATCAGTTGGCTTAAAATATCGTCCGCAGTGATGATTCCTTGCAAGACATTATTTTCATCGATAACCGGTATCGCGAAATATTTGTATTTTTCCATCAGATAAGCTACTTCTTTAACGCTGGAATCCAGGTGTACAAAATAAGTTTTAGGAAATACAGAATTTACAATCGGCTCGCTGGGATTAGCCAGGATTAATCTGCGGAAATTAGTCGCCCCAATTAAATGGTGTTCCTGGTCAATGATATAAATAAACTGTGCGGGTTCGGATTTAAATTTTCTTTCTTTTATCTGCTTTAAGACCATCTCTACCAGGGTATCTTTGGTAAAGGCAATATACTCAGTGGTCATTAGGCCTCCAGCGGAGTCCGAAGAGTAACCGAGCAGCTGCGAAAGCCTTTTAGAGTATTTATTTTCAATCAAATTTAAAATGTGTTTAGTTTTTTCCCGCGGCAATTTTTCCAGGAAGTCGGTGGCTTCATCAGAAGGGATGTTATTGAGTAGTTCAGAAACTTCGAAATCATTCATCTCATCCAGCAGTGAGCGCTGAGTTTTAAAATCTATATTCGTAAAAATTTTAGTTTTATTAATCAGATTAAGTGATTTAAAAAGCGCGGTCTGATGTTTAATGCTTAAATCTAAAAAAATATCTCCTAAATCTGCAGCCGGAATATTGGCTAAGTTTTTTTGGGGAACGTCAATTTTAATGGTCATGCTGACCGGGTTGATCGTCAGCGGTTGGATATATTTCCAGGATATCAAATGTTCAAGAGATAAATATTTTGCCTTAGGGTTTAATAGCTTGACGATCAGGTCAACCCATTTTTCAAAACCTAATCGCCTGATGATCCCGCGGCTTCCGATGTCAACGTGCGCGATCATTAAAGTATGGTCAACTGATAATAAATGTACGTCGTTTACGCGGATAACCTTATGGTTATGCGTGTCGACAACTTGCTGATCTAAGATATCGCGCCTTAAAGTAAGCTCTTTTTTTTCGTCATGAGTTTCTCTAAATTGCAGGGTATTTTTTTCGATCTTTAGGGTTACTCCGTCTATTCCCAATTTATCAATATCTTGCCAATTGATAATCGCATATTTTCGGTTGGGAAAGCCTTTGCGGATAATTAAAGCATCTGAAAGCGGGTATACTTGGGATGGCTTTACGGCAATGTCATAGACCTCTCCTGCTGGTTTGCCGTTTTTGTCAATTACCTGTTTATCCATGAGTTGAGAGAAAAAAATAAACATTTTGGAGGCGGATATATTTGTCGCAAGAGTTTGATTAAATAGATTCATTCTAAAATTGTTTCTTTTCGGCGTTGAACTTTTTAAGTAATTCTTTGCTTTTAGTTTCCTCTAGTATAAACAAAGCTGTGGATAAGGCATCAGCAGTTAAGCCCTGGCCGGCAATTATAGTTACCGAAGCAACCAGGGTGTCTGCCGGGTATCCTGTTTTCGGGTTGATAATGTGGCAGTAGCGCACACCATCTTTTAAGAAAAACTGTTCGTAATCTCCACTGGTGGATACGGATTGATTTTTTAATTCCAAAGTTTGCGAAACACCGGGTTTACGGGGATTTTTGATCCCGATCTTCCAGGGTGAATTAAATTTATTTCCTAAAGCGTAAACTTGTCCGCCGGCATTAATCAGGCAGCTGTTAATTTTATGCTCTTTAAGTTTTTTTACCGCGCAATCTAAGGCGTATCCTTTGGCTATCCCTCCCAGGTCGATTTTCATTTTGGGAAGCTTAAATTCTACCACAGAATCATTTTCCTGCAAAATAATTTTATCACTGCCGATGATTTTAAGAGTGGAGTTTATTTCATCTAACGTAGGTACTTTTGTTTTAAGGTCAGAAAATCCCCAGAGATCAACCAGGGGAGCAACGGTAATATCAAATGCGCCATCAGTAAGCTGGTAAAATTCTTTTGATTTTTTTATAATGTAAAAAGTATCGGAACTTACTTTTAGCTTTCCAGTATGATTAAGTATAGAGACTTCACTAGTGGGGATATATTTGCTAAGTAATTGGTCGAGCCGGTCGACTTCGGTAAAAACAATTTTGCCGGCTGTTTTATCCGGGGAGGTAACTTCCCAGAATGTGCCCATAAGGATGCGGTTATCCCGGTAAAGTTTTTCAGTTTGTTTATTTATCTGAGGCCAGTAATGTTTATAGGCTAAAGTTATCCCCCAGCCGATGAATAAAAAGATTAACAGGTATTTACGGGTTTTTTTACTGTAAGCCATTAAATTTACCTAACTGAATATTCGTAACTGGTTTCTATGGTTTTGACTATGTCAACCAGGAATTTATTGGTGGGTACGTCAATGCCCAGCTCCTGGCCCAGCCGTACAAT
>JAQTRA010000014.1 GCA_028712045.1 Candidatus Omnitrophota bacterium
GACTGGGTCTGCGCCGCAGCAGCAGATGCCAGCGCCAAAACGTCGGCCGCCAACGATAATACTGCTTCTGCCGGAACACCGCCGACGAGCACCATATCAGTCAGGCCGGTATTTAATCCAGAAATAATCGCATTAGCTTTTTGAACTTTAGAGCCGCCTAAAATTGCCAAATGAGGTTTTAGTGGGTTACGGTCATTACGGGCAGATTGAATTTCACTAACCATTAACCGGTCTGCTATGGTAGGCACACCGTTAAATCCGGTAATTCTATTACTTGAGCCGCCTAACGCTGAAAGGCCGCCGAGAACAAGATAATCAATTAAAGGCCTTAAGGTGGGCACAAACCAGGGGCTTTCTTCCAGTGTTTTTCCGGTAACCGGATCTTTTGCCCGCACCTGCTTTAACACAATAGCGTGGCCGGGTTGTAAATTTTGGATGGCTGCGACAGCTTTCTTACCGAAAAGGTCATTTATCGCGCTTACGCGGTTTCCTCCGGCTATATTATTCAAAATCGTGGCGTGTTGATCAGGATTCTCAATGAATGCCGGGTCACCTGGCCGTCCCTGGTGAAAAACCACGACCACCTTGGCGCCATTGTCTAATAATTCTTTTAGATTTTTCCCTGTTTGTGTGATGCGCCCGTGAGTTGCATCGGTTATCTCTCCGTCTTTTGCCGGTGCATTCATATCCGGGCTGTACAAGACTATTTTGTTGCGTATGTTGATCGTCTTCCCGAAATCATCAAAAGTCGCTAACTTTACTTCAGCATCGTATGGGCCAGCGTTGATCGGCGAACTTATTGACGCAGTTATCCCTTTTGGTGAGACTAATCCTGCTTTCATCAGAGAGTTTGTAATCGGGCTGCTGATATTGGTTCCGTTGATTTTCATAGAAGCAAAATCCATGCCCCCGGAAAAATAAGACCGGATTACCTGACCAGTTGGCGTGTTTACTGTTTCCTTAATATTGTATTCGCCTTGCGCAAATGATTTTTTATAAGCTTCAAAATAGGTGGCTTTAGACCAGGCGGTCGTAGAAACCAGCCCGTTAAGATCTTTTCTGTCAATCCGCGAAGCATATTTACCGGTTTGATTGGTGTATTTGGATTTAAACCAGCGGGAAAGAATAATCGAATAATAAGCCTGCCTTAAAGATGCATACCGCTTAGAAAGGTTTACTTCTTTAGTCAGTTTAGGGATGATCAGTTCGCGGATCAGCTGGGAAGAATACTCATTTAAAGCTTTGGCGCGGGCATCGTTGAAATTGTAAACGCTGGAATCTTTAAGAATATCCTGCTCGAGCATTACCTTTAAAGTAGCTTTGTAAATATAAGCGTTATCTTTGGATTCGCGGACGATTATTTCATTAGGAACTATCCAGGGGCGGGTTAAGGTAGGTATGCTTATTTCCTGGAAACCGTAAAGCTCTGCAGCTTTTTTATAAAGTTTATTCCAGTATTGCCTGCCTTCAGCAGTTTCCGGAGAAGTAAATTTAGCTGTGTCTTTTTTCAGTTGCAGGTCAGCTTCGAGCATGATTTTACCTACATCAGTTTTAGCTAACCAGTTATCGATGATACTGTCTTCTGAATCCGGGCGTAAGTTTACCCAAAATTTATCATTAGGCAGATTTACTCCTACCAAAAAATAATTTAAAAGTTTTTGAGTTGATTCATTAATCTGGGTTGGGTTAAGGTTTTTAACATCCCCTTTGTCCAGCATAACGTCAATATTATCATTAAGTGCGTCATAAGAGAAAAACCGGATATGGATTGGCCGGAATCTGTCAGGAGTTAATGCGCCCGGGGCCTTGCTTAAATGCCCGGTAAGGTTAATTTCCGTAGCAATGCTGGCGAAACCCAGCTGTTGAAAAAGTAAGCACAAGGAAATTAAAATAGAAGAAATCTTACGCCCCATTTTACAACCTCCTTTTAGATAAAAAGTTATTAAATACTTTTTAAAATACTTTAGAACCTGAAAAAAAGAAAGCCAAGCTGACCCTTATCAGTTTGGCTTGATTATTAATTTCGTGGCAGATTCCCGGTCGTCCTCCGAAAACCGAGAAAATAATCGATTTTACCTAATTTTCCAAAATATAACATGATCGGCTTAATTTGTCAAGTTTTTTTTCGCCTAAAAGCAAGAGGGCGTAGATGAAATCTACGCCCTCTTGCTGTACATGCTATATTTTCTAATTCTTTTTAATACATTCCTCCGCCCATTCCACCCATACCGCCTCCAGGTGGCATCATTGGCATTTTTTCGTCTTTTTCAGGCTTATCCGCGATCAATGTTTCGGTTGTCAGCAATAGTGCAGCAATGCTGGCAGCATTTTGTAATGCTGAACGCGTTACTTTTGTCGGGTCAATTACACCAGCCTCGATCATATCGACATAAGCATCCTGGCTGACATCATATCCAATATTAGTTTTTTCGGTTTTGATCCTTTGGACAACCACGGAACCTTCCAGGCCTGCATTTTGGGCGATTTGCCTTAAGGGTTCTTCAATTGCGCGTTTTACAATATTTGCGCCAATTCTTTCATCCCCTTCAAGCTTTAGCTTATCTAAAGCAGCAATTGTGCGGATAAATGCAACTCCGCCTCCGGGAACGATTCCTTCTTGGCTGGCTGCGCGGGTAGCGTGTAATGCATCCTCAACCCGGGCTTTTTTTTCTTTCATTTCAGTTTCAGTGGCCGCACCGACATTAATTACCGCAACCCCACCGGCTAGTTTAGCCAGGCGCTCCTGCAGTTTCTCTTTATCATAATCTGAGTCAGTGTCTTCGATTTGTTTCTTGAGCTGGGAAATCCTGGCGTTAATTGCCTGGTTTTTGCCGGCGCCTTCAACAATCGTGGAGTTTTCTTTGTCAATTTTAACTTTTTTTGCCCGGCCGAGATCTTCCACATCAATATTTTCTAATTTGATGCCTAAATCTTCGGTTAAGGCTTTTCCACCGGTTAAAATAGCGATATCTTCCAGCATAGCTTTGCGCCGATCGCCATAACCCGGAGCTTTTACTGCGCAGGCAACAAAAGTACCGCGGATTTTGTTAACTACCAAAGTCGCCAAAGCTTCACCGTCTACTTCTTCAGCGATGATCAGTAATGGTTTCCCCACGCGGGCAATTTTCTCTAAGAGAGGAAGAATATCTTTAATTGAGGATATTTTCTTCTCGTAAATGAGAATATAGGGATCTTCTAAAAGAACTTCCATTCTTTCGGTGTCAGTTACAAAATAAGGAGATAAATATCCCTGGTCAAATTGCATACCTTCCACAACCTCTAAGGTAGTGGCGGTGGATTTTGCTTCCTCAACCGTGATTACTCCATCTTTGCAGACTTTATCCATGGCTTCGGCAATTAATTCACCGATATTGGTATCTGAATTTGCGGCGATACTGGCTACCTGAGCGACCTCTTTCTTATCTTTGATCGGGGTAGAAAGCCGGCCTAACTCTTCAACTATTTTTTCCACTGCTTTTTCAATTCCCCGTTTTAAAGCCATGGGATTTGATCCGGCAGTTACATTCTTTAATCCTTCGCGGTAAATTGATTCCGCTAGGACAGTAGCCGTGGTCGTTCCGTCGCCGGCGATATCGGAAGTTTTTTCGGCAACTTCTTTTACCATCTGAGCACCCATATTCTCAAAAGGATCCTCTAAATCAATTTCTTTGGCTACGGTGACTCCGTCTTTGGTGATAGTCGGTGAGCCAAATTTTTTGTCGATAACTACATTGCGGCCTTTAGGGCCCAAAGTTACTTTTACCGCTGCTGCCAGTTGCTCTACGCCGCTTAAAATCTTGCGGCGCGCGTCGTCACTATACAGTAATTGTTTTGACATGAATCCTCCTTATTTAATAATTGCCAAGATATCTTCTTCGCGTAAAATTAATAATTCTTCGCCTTCTTTGGTGGTAATTTCATTACCGGAATATTTTCCGTATAAAACCTTATCTCCGACTTTTACTTCCGGAGCTTGCACTGTGCCATTTTCCAGCATTTTGCCTTTTCCTACTGCTACAACTTTAGCTTCCTGTGGTTTTTCTTTAGCAGTATCAGGCAAGACAATCCCGCCTTTACTTTTATTTTCTGCCTCTAAAGGTTTAACCACGATGCGGTCACCCAATGGTTTAATCTCCATTTGCTACCTCCCTTTTGTAAATAAATAATTTAGCACTCTTTTCCCTAGAGTGCTAATTATAGATAAAAAAAATATCTTGTCAAGAGTTTTTTATTAATTATAAACGTTTCCTTTTAATTTCCCGGGGGCAATTATTTTCGATGGAGACGATTTTATTATCGCTGTTGACCAAGTTAAATTTATCATTTTTATATTCAAAATTCAAAGTATAGTTAGTGCTCACAGTGTAAAAATACGGATTTATGTCACTGATATCTGAGGAGTGGTTCTTTTCAACATACAAGTCTTCTTTGATGATTACCAAGGCTTTATAAGGAGAAGTCATGGAATCGGTTTTACTCACGTCATTTTTAATTACACTATAGTTGTATCCTCTTAAGTTGTATTGGTAAGGCGCCGGTGAAATTGGAAAAGTATGTGATAATTTTTCCCATTGTTGTTCAAGCCGGGTATCCATTTTGGCTTCTTTTTCTTTTTTAGCTGCTTCGGTCCAAGTGGTAATTACCTGCTCCAGTCGGGAATTTAACTTAATCAGCAGCTCATCTTGTTCTTTTTGTTTGCGGGCTTCATGGTTTTTAAGCGCCTGTTCATGCGCGATTCTGGCTGTTTCAATTTTATCTTCAGTTGTATCCGGGTCTGGTTCTTCGCTAAATGAATTTTTAACCCCTAAGATAAAGAAAAAACAAGCCAGGATTATAGAAATTTTAAAAATTGCGGTTTTTGATTTCATTTTTATAGATAAGATTAATTCCTTTTAAAGTCAGATTATGGTCAATTTTTATCTTCAGATCAGCATATTTTTTGATTAAATCTATACTCCCTCCGGTGCCGATAATAAAGGTATTTTTTCCAATTTTACGTTTTAGTTTGTTGGCTAAGCCATTAACTAAAGCGCCGGCACCCAGCACCACTCCACTTAATATACTGTTTATTGTATCACGGCCAATAAGATTTTGGGGATATTTTAGCGAAACTAGCGGCAGCAGCGCTGTTTTTTCATTTAAAGAAGCTAAAGAAATTCCTAATCCGGGGAGGATTAAGCCGCCGAGATAGGCTTGGTGTTTAGAGATTACGTCAAAGGTAATCGCTGTGCCCGAATCAATGATAATTAAAGGTGCTCCATAAAAAATTAATCCGGCATAGGCATTTACTAAACGGTCTTGGCCAACTTGATTTGGGTTTTGGTATAGATTTTTAATCGGTACTTTTAGGTTTTTCCCTAATATATAGGAGCGCTTAGCGGATATTTTGGTTAAATCTTTGGTAATCGCCTTGGTTAATTCAGGCACTACACTGCAAATGGCCGTATCGGTAATTTTTAAAGAGCCTATTTTTTTATGCAGCTTGTTAAAAGAATACAGTTTTGAAGGTAAATCAAAATTTTTTATAATCGAGTTTCCCCGGAAAATGCCAAAACTTATATTGGTATTACCGATATCAATTGCCAGTAGCATTCTTTAACTCCTTGACTTTATCTCTTAAAGCGGCAGCTTTTTCAAATTGCAGATTGCGGGCAGCCAATTCCATTTCATATTCTAGCTCAAGAATATATTTATGCAACTGGTATTGTTCGCTGGTTTCTCCGGTCAGCCCCTGGACAAACTCTGAGGTGGTTTCTAAGTTTTCAATCCCCTGCTTGATTGTTTTTTTAATCGATTGAGGAGTAATCGCGTTTTCCTGATTAAATTTAAGCTGTAATTTTCTCCGGTGCCGGCTTTCGCTGATTGCTTTTCTCATCGATGGGGTTATTTGATTAGCATACATGATTACGGTTCCGTTGATATTTCGCGCCGCCCGGCCTCCGACCTGAATCAAACTGGTTGCCGAGCGTAAAAATCCCTCTTTATCAGCGTCTAATATTGCCACTAAAGATACTTCGGGTAAATCTAAACCCTCACGTAATAAATTTATTCCGACCAGGCAGTCAAATTTTTTTTCCCGTAATTCTTTTAAAATTTTAGAGCGCTCGATAGTTTTTATTTCAGAGTGCAGGTATTTTACTTTTAAACCGGCGTTGGTTAGGTAACTAGCCAGGTCTTCGGACATTCTTTTAGTAAGTGTGGTCACTAAAACCCGTTCGTTTTTCTTGGAGCGTTCTTTTATTTCCTTAATTAAATCTTCAATTTGCCCTTCTGTCGGTTTAACAATAATCTCCGGGTCAAGCAGCCCGGTCGGCCGGATAATCTGTTGGATAACTTTATTTTCGCTTAATTTTAATTCATATTCGTCTGGCGTAGCAGAGACAAAAATCAGTTGTTTCACGGTTGCGTTAAATTCATTAAACTTTAGCGGGCGGTTATCCAGGCAGGAAGGCAACCGGAATCCGTAATCAACCAAGGTTTTTTTTCTGGCCTGATCCCCGGCGTACATACCTTTTATTTGCGGAATAGTAACATGTGATTCATCAATTATCGTTAAGAATTCTCCTTGAAAATAATCGATCATCGAGTATGGCCGGGAATCGGCTGGACGGCCGCTTATGTGGCGGGAATAATTTTCAATTCCGTGGCAGTAGCCGATTTCTCTAAGCATCTCTAAATCATAATTTGTCCGCGATTCTAAGCGGTTTGCTTCCAGCAGTTTGTGCTGATCTTTTAAAGCCTTAAGCTGCTTGGCTAGTTCCTCTCTTATTGATTTAATTGCTGCGTCGGTTTTATCTTTAGAGGCAATAAAATGTTTTGCCGGGTAAACAGCGATTTTATCAACTTGGCTGATAATTTTTGCAATTAGCGGGTCAATTATTGAGATTTTTTCTATCTCGGATCCATTCAGCTCTATGCGGATTGCTTTTTCCCAATAAGCAGGAAATATTTCAACTACATCTCCGCGGACCCTGATTTTTCCGCGTTTAAATTCGTAGTCATTGCGTTCATATTGGATTTGAATAAATTTATCGATTAATTCTTCCCGGTTAATTTTTTGAGTTTTATTAATAATTACCAGCTGGTTTTGATAGTCAAGTGGTGAACCTAAGTTATAGATGCAGGAAACTGAAGCTACCACAATACAATCCGGCCGGCTCATTAAAGAAGTAGTAGCACTTAGGCGTAAGCGGTCAAGTTGCTCATTAATCGAGGAATCTTTTTCAATATAAGTATCGGTTTGGGGCAGGTAAGCTTCGGGCTGGTAGTAGTCGTAATAACTTACAAAATATTCAACTGCGTTATGCGGAAAAAACTCCAGGAATTCGGAATAAAGCTGAGCCGCCAGTGTTTTATTATGGGAAATTATTAAGGTAGGTAAGTTTACTTTGGCAATAACGTTGGCTAAGGTAAAAGTTTTTCCGCTTCCGGTGACCCCCAGAAGCGTAGCATAACGTTTTTGGGTCTTGATTGCTTTCGTCAGCTCGTTGATTGCTTTAGGCTGATCGCCAAGTGGAGAAAATTTGCTGACTAGTTTAAATCTTTGCATAAGGAATGCGTATCCAGGCAGATATCTACGGATGCAACTGAATCCGTTAGTTCTCCGACGGAGATTATATCAACTCCCGTGGCCGCGTATTTTCGTATATTTTTTAGATTGATGCCGCCGCTTACTTCCAGTTTAGTGCCCGGATGCGGGATAGCTATTGCTTTTTTAATATCGCTGATTTTCATATTATCCAGCATAATAATAGCCGGTTTTAATTGCAGGGCCTTTTTGAACTCACCAAGGTTTTGGGCTTCGATCTCAATTTTTTCACCTTCAGGAATTTTTAATAGGCTGATACACTTGTAAGCGGCCTGGATATGATTGTCTTTAATCAAGATCATCTCATCTAAGCGCATTCTATGGTTATAGCCGCCTCCTATTCTTACCGCATATTTTTGCAATAATCTTAAACCAGGCAAGGTTTTTCGGGTATCAGTAATTTTTGTTTTAAAAGGATGGATCTTGCTTACGAATTTATGAGTTTTAGTGGCAATCCCGCTTAATAAAGCCAAAAGGTTTAAGCTTACCCTCTCTGCGGTAAGGATACTTCTGGCTGGCCCGGATATAATAGCAATAGTTTGTTTATTTTTAACATAAGCACCTTCTTTAAGTAGCGGTTTGAATTTCAAACCAGGGTCAATGCTTTTAAACACCTGTTTGGCAATTAAAACCCCGCAAACTATGAAATTTTCTTTGGCGATAATTTTCACCCGGATTTTTTTATTCTTTTTAATACAAAGCGCAGTGGTGATATCCTGCTTGCCAATATCCTCAAGCAAAAATTGTTTTATAAGAGCATTCAGTATTTTAGGAGCGATCTTTGGTTTATTTTCAGATAAAAAATATTTAACGTAAGCCATCTTGGATTACCTCTAGTTTTATTACTTGCTGGCGCAGATCATTTAGTTTTGTTTTTTCAGTTTCCACGATTTCTTTGGGGGCCCGGCCTAAAAAATCTTTATTGGCCAGCATGCTTTCTTTGTTTTTTATTTCAGTGAGCAACTTATCAATTTTTGCCTGGTTTTTTTGGTAAACTTCCGCCGCGTCTACTATTCCCTGTAAAGGCATTACAATATGCATATTTTTAAGCACACAGGCGTATTCATTTTTACTCACCGTATATTTTTCCGTGAATATTAAATTATCGATTTTGGCCAGGTTTTTTATATAAAAAGTTAGCTGTTCAATTGCAACTTTATCCGTATTATTGGCAGGCGTGAGCTTAATATCAATACGGCTGGTTAAACCGACTTCCAGCTCCTGGCGCATATTTCTGATCATGTTAATAATGTCAAAAGCTAATTGCATCTGCCCCTCAATTTTTTTATTAATTAATTCATTTTGTAAATGTGGCCAGCTTTGTTGCATAATTGAGTTTTTTGCCCCGGGCAGCTTTTGCCAGATTTCCTCGGTGATAAAAGGCATAAAAGGATGCAAAACCCTTAAATATTTTTCCAGGATTTTAAACATAACTACTTGCGTATGCTTCTGAGTTATCTGGGGTTTGGCTAGCTCGATATACCAATCGCAGAATTCATGCCAAAAGAACGCGTATAAACTATTGGCTGCTTCATTAAATTTAAAACTGTCAAGTTCCTGGCCGACTTTTTCTAAGGTTGTATAAAAACGGCTCAATATCCAGCGATTAAGAATATCCAGTTTCTCATTTTTAAAGAAAACGCATAAATCCACCGCTATATCTTCGCTATTTAGATTCATCAGGATAAATCGCGAAGCATTCCAGATCTTATTGGCAAAATTCCTGCCTTGTTCAAATTTTTCTTTAGACAGATAGACATCCTGGCCGCAGGCAGTTATCGAGATTATGCTAAACCGCAAAGCGCAAGTACCGTATTGATTAATAATCTCTAGCGGGTCGATAATATTGCCCAGGGATTTGGACATTTTTTTGCCTTCGATATCCCGGACTGTGCCGTGAATATAGACATCCTTAAAAGGAATCTGTTTTTTAAATTCTAAGCCAGCCATGATCATGCGCGCTACCCAAAAAAAGATAATTTCCGGCGCGGTTACCAAGGTGGCCGTGGGGTAAAAATATTTTAAGTCAGCGTTATCTTTGGGCCAATACAGGGTAGCAAATGGCCAAAGCCAGCTGGAAAACCAGGTGTCTAAAACATCTTCATCTTGAATTAATTCTCTACCGGCGCATTTAGGGCATTTATCTGGTTTTGTCCTAGATACGATTACCCCTTGTTCAGCGTTTTTCGCCTGGCAACTTTTACAATAATAAACTGGGATACGATGCCCCCACCAGATCTGCCGGGAAATGCACCAATCCTGGATATTTTCCATCCAATTTAAGTAAACTTTAGTCCAACGCTGAGGGTGGAATTTGATTTTTTCTTTTTTAACTGCTGCTATGGCGGGCCTGGCTAGAGGCTTCATTTTTACAAACCATTGTTTTGATAAATATGGCTCAACTAAGGTGTGGCAGCGGTAACAATGGCCGGCGGAAAGTGTATGCGGCTGGATTTTTTCCAGTAATCCCAGTAATTTTAATTCTTCTATGATCTTTTCCCTGGCAATAAAGCGGTCCAGCCCGGAGAAATTTTTAGCCTTTTCATTCATTGTGCCATCCGGCGAGAGCACATTAATAAATTCTAAATTGTGTTTTTTCCCCAGGAGGTAATCGTTAGGGTCATGCGCCGGAGTAACTTTCACCGCCCCCGTGCCAAATTGCATATCGATTAAGTTATCGGCAATAATTTTTATCGGCCGGTTGGTTAAGGGAAGTATTAAAATTTTACCAATATATTTTTTATAACGTTTATCTTTAGGGTTAACCGCTACCGCCGTATCACCTAACATCGTCTCCGGCCGGGTCGTAGCCACGGTGATGAATTCTTTTGGGTTATCTTTTAAAGGGTATTTTAAATAGTAAAGATTGCCCTGGAGTTCTTGATGCGCTGCTTCTTCATCACTTAACGCGGTTTGGCAGCGCGGGCACCAGTTAATGATATAGGCGCCCCGGTAAATTAATTTTTTTTCATAAAGCCTGACAAAAACTTCAGTAACGGCAATAGAATAATCCTGGTCCATGGTAAAGCGTAAACGGCTCCAATCGCAGGACGCGCCCAGTTTTTTTAGCTGGTGGATTATGGTTGAGCCGTAAAGCTGCCGCCACTGCCAGACTCTTTCGATAAATTTTTCCCGGCCCAGGTCCTGGCGTTTTAATCCTTCTTTAGCCAGTGTTCTTTCTACGACATTTTGAGTGGCAATGCCGGCATGGTCAGTTCCGGGCATCCAAAGGACATTTCGCCCCCGCATTCTCTGGTAGCGTACTAAAATATCCTGGAGGGTGTTATTTAAAGCATGGCCCATATGTAGGATACCGGTTACATTAGGCGGCGGAATAACTATGCTGTAAGGAGATTTACCTGCGGTTGGCTGTGCACCAAAAAGTTGGTTATCTTCCCAATATTTGTACCACTTGTCTTCTATTTCTTGGGGGTTGTACTGCTTGGAGAGTTCTTTGTTCATTGCTTGTCTTTAAGCAGTTTATATTCAACACTGTCGACTAAGGCTTGCCAGCTGGCTTCGATAATGTTTTCATGCACGCCAATGGTATCCCAGGTGTCTTGTTCATCCTGAGATTGGATTAATACGCGCACTTTTGCCGCGGTGCCGGCTAATTCATCCAGCACGCGCACTTTAAAATCCGATAGCTGCATTTTAGCTAATGTTGGATAAAAATCCTTTAGAGCTTTACGTAGGGCATTGTCTAAGGCGTTAATCGGGCCGTCGCCTTCAGCCGCGGTATGCTCCTTAACTCCTTTTACCTTTAATTTAATTATTGCTTCGGAAGTAATCTTTTTATTGGTATGTTTTTCAATAACTACTTTAAACCCTTCCAGCTCAAAAAACTTTTTATATTTTTTCAGCGCTTTTTGCATTAAGATCTGAAAAGATGCTTCCGCAGCTTCAAATTGAAATCCCTGATGCTCAAGTGATTGCACTAATTCCAATATTTTTTTAGTTTGTGGGTCTTCTTTATTTAAGTCATAGTTTAAATCTTTGGCTCTTAATAAGATCCCGGTTTTCCCTCCTAGTTCAGAAACCAGGATTCGGCGGTGATTTCCTACGCAAATTGGTTCAATATGTTCATAAGACAACGGATTTTTCATTATGGCATTAATATGCATACCGCCTTTGTGAGCAAAAGCTGATTCGCCGACAAAAGGCTGTTCATTTTTGGTACGCATATTACTGATTTCGCTGACAAAATGCGATAGATGAGTCAGCTGTTTTAAGTTCGTATCGGTAATACAGTCAATTTTTAGTTTTAATTTGAGATTAGCGATAATCGGTATTAAATCAGCATTTCCACAGCGCTCTCCGTATCCATTAATGGTTCCTTGCACCATAGTTGCGCCAGCTTCCACAGCTGCCAGAGTATTAGCAATGGCTACGCCTGCGTCATTATGGCAATGGATGCCCAGGTTTACTTTGAGTTTACTTTTAAGTTCAGTGATTACGCTTACTATTTCACTAGTTAGCGTTCCGCCGTTAGTATCGCAGAGGCAAATAAAGCTAGCCCCGGCGTTTTGGGCGCTGAGTAATGTTTTTAAAGCATACTCTTGATTGGCTTTATAAGCGTCAAAAAAATGTTCAGCGTCATAAAATACCGGCACTCCTTTTTTAACTAAAAAACTGATTGTGTCGTTAATCATCGCCAAATTTTCTTCCAGGGTGGTTTTGAGTACGTCGGTTACGTGAAAATCCCAGGTTTTGCCGACAATAGTAATTACTTGAGCTTTAGATTTTAATAAAGCAAGTATATTGCTGTCTTCTCCGGCAGTAATCTTTGGCCGGCGGGTCATACTAAAAGCCGCGATTTTTGAGTTTTTAAGTTTACGTTGGCTTATTTTTAAGAAGAATTCGCGGTCTTTAGGGTTTGATCCCGGCCAGCCTCCTTCAATAAAATCAATGCCGATTTTATCCAATTCTTCGGCAATGCGGATTTTATCCATTACTGAATAAGAAATCCCTTCTCCCTGTGAACCGTCCCGTAATGTGGTATCGTATAAAATTACCTTTTGCATGGCAACCCTCGGCTATTTATTTAATCCAAATTCTGCGTGTAATTTTCTTACTGCTGTTTCAGCAAACTTCTTTTTGATAATACAAGATATGCTGATATCGCTAGTTGAAATCATTTCAATATTAATTTTATTATCGGCTAATATCGCAAACATTTTTGCGGCCACTCCGTGATGTGATTTCATCCCTACACCGACAATGGAAACCCGGGCGATATCTTCATTCAAAAGAATTTCATGCGCGCCGATCTCTTGAGCCACTTTTTTAGTAATTTTGCTGGCTTTGGCGCATTCGCTTTTAGCCGTGGTAAAGGATATATCCGTCAGCCGGGTATGGCTGACGTTTTGGACAATCATATCTACGCTTACTTCAGCCTCAGCTAGATTTTTAAATAGTCTTACTGCAATTCCTGGTTTATCCGGAACTCCGCAAAGCGTAATTTTAACCTCATTTTTATTTAAAGTTACCCCGCTGACGACCACTTCTTCCATCTTAGCTACCTCCTTAATGATCATTGTTCCGGTATTAGTTGAAAATGAAGAGCGCACATGTAAAGGCACATTGAATTTTTTAGCTACTTCAATAGAACGGGCCTGCATAACTTGCGCGCCAAGTGAAGCCATCTCCAGCATCTCGTCATAAGTGATTTTATTAATTTTTTTAGCCCGGGGTTCAATGCGGGGGTCGGTAGTATAAATACCCTCGACATCAGTGTAAATTTCACAGGAATCTGCTTTAAGTTCTTTAGCTAAAGCTACCGCCGTTAAATCTGAACCGCCGCGGCCCAAGGTGGTTATATCTTGATTTAAAGTTACCCCTTGGAAACCGGCCACAATAACGATTTTACCTTTTTTTAGTTCTGCGGTAATTTTATCGGCACTTATTTTAATAATCTTAGCCCGGGTATGGCTGGTGTCAGTAATAATTCCGACTTGGGCACCGGTGAATGAGATAGCTTCGCTTCCTAGTTTATGAATCGCCATGGCTAAAAGCGCAACCGATATCTGCTCGCCGGTAGAAAGCAACATATCCATTTCGCGTTCTGAAGGGTTACTATTTATTTTGTCAGCCAATGTAATTAGATCATCAGTAGTATCTCCTAAAGCCGATACTACTACTACCAGATGATAGCCTTTTTTTTGGTAAGCCACTACTCTTTTGGCCACTTTTTGGATGCGCTCGACATTTGCTACAGATGAACCGCCATATTTTTGTACAACCAAACCTTTATACATTATTTATTCTCCTTAGTGCCGGGTATTGGAAATAAACCAACCCATTAATTCATGCCCATTTTCAAAATGCAGTTCGCTTTTTTGGGCCTCTTTTTCACTGTAATTATTAAAACTTTTTGCTGCAATATCTTTGCCACACATAGCGAAGGGAATTGCTTCAGAAGTGTGTGTTTTTAAGGAAAGCGGCGTAGCGTGGTCAGGTAGGATCAAAATCCGGAAATTATCTTTAAGGGTTTTACAATATTCTAATATTGTCCCTACAACCAGCTGATCAAACCGTTCAATAGCTGTAAGTTTCTCTCGGAGGTCACCGTTATGGCCGGCTTCATCAGGAGCTTCTACATGGACAAAAGTAAAATCATGTTTTTTTAAAGATTTAATTGCCGCTTTGGCTTTGGCTTCGTAATCCGTGTCATAGTAACCTGTTGCTCCGGGGACATTAATAACTTCTAAGCCCAGCAACCTGCCCAAACCTTTGATTAAGTCAACCGCAGATATAACGCTTCCGGATAAGCCAAATTTATCTAAAAATTTAGGCATATTTGTTTTTTTACCTTGGCCCCAGAGCCAGATCATATTGCCCGGGTTTTCTTTTAAGTCTAGGCGCACTTGATTAATTTCATGGTTATTTAATAATGGACGGGAATCAAGCATAAGTTTAATGATTAAATCCGCATTATCGCCCTTAGGCAGATTTTTACTAATACTTTGGCCGGTAATATCATGTGGCGCGCGGCATTTTAATAATTCTAGTTTTGATTCTGCTCCCCGTTTAACCAAAAGCAAATGCCGGTAACTTACCCCGGGGAAAAATCTTAATTTGTTGCTCCCTAATTTCTGGTCAATAAATTTTATTAATTGATTCGCTTCTTCGGATTTAATATGCCCGGAACTGTAATCAAGTAAAGTATCGTCAGCAGCAGTGATTAAATTGCAGCGAAAGACAACATCGTCGTCTTCTAATTCTACTCCCAGGTTAGCCGCTTCTAAAGGGCCCCGGCCGGAATAATATTTTTTAGGGTCATAGCCTAAAATTGAAAGATTAGCCACGTCGGATGCCGGGCTCATTTTATCCGGTATGGTCTTGGCTTGGCCGAGCAAGCCATTTTTGGCGATAAAATCCATATTCGGAGTCCGCGCGGCTTCCAAGGGAGTGCGCATTCCTAATTCTTCAATCGGGTAATCTGCCATTCCGTCGGCAACTAAAACAATATACTTAGTTTGCTCCATATTCTCTCCTGACTAATTTAATTAAGCTATTCACCATTGCTGGTTTAGATGAAAATGGGCCAACAATACCTGATTCGTTTACCAGGTAAGCGTGGTATTGGTTATGGATCAAATTATTGCCTACGGCCAGGTTTAGGCCGGCTGATTTAATAAGGTTACGTGTTTTTTTAATCAGTTCCGTAGCTTTGAGCCCTGGTTCAAATTTAAATCCGATTAAAAATGCATTCGGTTTAAGTTTACGTAAACAATTGATAATTTTAACTGTTGGCTTAAGGACAAGTTTAAGGTTTTTACATTGAGAGCTTATTTTTTCTTGGCCAGTAAGCTGCGGAGCAAAATCACTTATGGCCGCCGATTGAATTATGATATCGTAATCCTTTTTAAGTTCATTTTTAAGTAAAGTATTTAACTCGTTAAAAAATGTAAAACGTTTTACTTTTACTTTATTATTTAAAGCCGCGATATTAACCGGGCCTAATAAAAGCGTAACCTGGCAGCCTTCTTCTTGGAATTTTTTAGCTAATAAAATGCCGGTATTGCCGGTTGCGGTATTACTGATAACTCTTACTTTATCTATTCTCACCCAGGTTGGCCCGGAAGTAATTAAAACTTTTTTATTTCTAAAATTAGTATCCAATTTCTTTTAATATGGTTTTAGTATTGGGTTTGAGTATTTTTGGTTTTTTTACGCTTTTTATTGCCCTTTCCGGGTCTTTTAAACCGTGGCCGGTTAAGATGCATACAATTTTACATTTGTTGGACGGATTAATTTTTTTAAAATATCCACTTTTAATTAATTTCAGCAATCCGGCAATTGAGGCCACTGAAGCTGGTTCAGCAAAAACACCTTCTTTTTGGGCCAGAATTTTATAAGCTTCCAATATCTGGGTGTCGGTAACCGCATCAATTAACCCGCCTGATTCATCGCGAGCTTCCAACGCACTTTTCCAGCTAGCGGGATTGCCAATGCGGATAGCCGTGGCAATTGTTTTAGGTTCTTTAATTGGTTTGCCTTTGACTATGGGCGCAGCGCCGGCTGCTTGGAAACCAAGCATAACCGGAAGTTTTTTACTTAAGCCGGCTGCCTGGTATTCTTTATATCCTCTCCAGTAAGCAGTAATATTTCCTGCGTTTCCGACTGGCATAATCTGAAAATCCGGGGCATCTTGCAAATAATCGCATATTTCAAAACTACCGGTTTTTTGCCCTTCGATACGGAAAGGATTAAGAGAATTAACTAATGTTATTGGGTATTTTTTGCTGATCTCTTTAACTAGCTCCAAGGCCACATCAAAATTTCCGTCTATGGCTAAGACATTTGCTCCGTGAATTAATGCTTGGCTGAGTTTTCCCAGCGCAATTGCTCCGCTGGGGATAAGTACGATACATTTTATATTGGCGCGGGCTGCGTAAGCTGCCGCGGATGCAGAAGTATTGCCTGTGGATGCGCAGATAACCGCAGTAGCTTTTGCTTCGCAAGCCTTAGATATTGCCAAAGTCATCCCGCGGTCTTTAAATGAACCCGTAGGATTGGCCCCCTCGCATTTTAGATAAATCTCAAAGTTTTTCCCGGCTAACTTACTTAAGTAACTGGCAAAAACTAAAGGAGTATTACCTTCATTTAAGGTAATTATTGGGGTTGCTTGAGTGATTGGCAAATATTTCTTATATTTTTCAATTATACCCTGGTTTCGGCTCACTTATACTCCCTCAATTCTTATAGCGATAGATTTTTCTTTGATATCCGTTAATTTATCAATCATTTTTAAAGCGCTGCGCAGGTTTTTTTCCGTTACCTGATGGGTAATCATTACTACCGGGACAACCTGAGATTTTAATTTCTCTTTTTGGGTTACGGAAGCAATACTGATACCGTATTTTGCCAGAATTCCGGATATTTTAGCTAATACTCCGGGTTTGTCTACTGCCATAACCCGGATATAATATTTATTCTCAAAATCATCTATTTTGCGTAAGCCTTTAATTAAATTATCTTCTATCGTATTTAAAGTTGGGCGAAATAATCCCGCTTTAATATCTTGGGTAAGATCAACGATATCCGAAACAACCGCGGAGGCAGCCGATAATTGGCCAGCCCCTGGCCCGTAGAACATCAGGTCCCCGGCTAAGTCGCTGGATACATAAATAGCATTAAAAACTCCGTCGACTGAAGCGAGTAAATGTTCTTCAGGTAGGAAAGTTGGATGCACCCGGACTTCTAGTTCATCAGCTTCTTTTTTGGCGATCGCCAGAAGTTTTATGGTATATCCAAGTTCTTTAGCGTAATTTATATCGGCCAAAGATACGCGGGAAATACCTTCAATAAATATATCTTTAAGGTTAACTATTTTGCCAAAGGTTAAGTAAGTCAAAAGTACTAATTTATGCGCTGAATCAATGCCCTGGATATCCAGGCTGGGGTCTTTTTCGGCGAAACCCTTGGCCTGAGCTGCGCTCAGGGCGTTTGCGAAAGTGCAATTTTCTTTAGACATTTGCGTAAGCACATAGTTAGATGTGCCATTAAGGATCCCAAAGACAGCGCTGAATTTATTGGCTACTAAACCTTCTTTAATTGATTTTATTATAGGAATTCCTGCTCCTACTGAAGCCT